>NZ_JBEOVJ010000097.1:0-29584 GCF_040295435.1 Streptomyces sp. NPDC002809 | reverse complement strand
TCCTCGGCCG
Source organism: Streptomyces sp. NPDC002809 (assembly GCF_040295435.1). Classification (NCBI taxonomy): domain Bacteria; kingdom Bacillati; phylum Actinomycetota; class Actinomycetes; order Kitasatosporales; family Streptomycetaceae; genus Streptomyces; species Streptomyces sp. NPDC002809. Next base: position 29,574 of record NZ_JBEOVJ010000097.1, on the reverse strand, counting down.
CGACCCCCTCCGCCCCGTAGAACTTCTCCGTCTCGTCGACGGCCGCCTGGAAGCGCTCGTCGAAATCGTCGCGAATGAGCGTCCGAGGCATCCCGGACAGCGTGCGGGCGATCACCAGTCGCTGGATCTCGCTCGTCCCCTCGAAGATCGTGTAGATCGCCGCGTCACGGTGCATCCGCTCCACGGGGTACTCACGGGTGAAGCCGTTGCCGCCGAGGATCTGGATCGCCTGAGCAGTGACCTTCTTGGCCGTCTCGCTCGCGTACAGCTTGGACATGGAACCCTCGGCCGAATCGAACGGCTTGCCCGCGGTCGCCATCCACGAGGCGCGCCAGACCAGCAGACGCGCCGCGTCGATCTGCGTCCGCATGTCGGCGAGCTGGAAGGCGATGCCCTGGTTGTCGATGATCGGACGGCCGAACTGGGTCCGGGTCTTCGCGTAGTCCAGCGCGACCTCGTACGCGGCGCGGGCGGTACCGACGGCCATCGCGCCGACGGCCGGGCGGGACGCCTCGAACGTGGCCATCGCGGCGTTCTTCACGCGCTCGCCGCCACCTGAGGCGGCGCGCTCGCGGGCCCGGGCGAGGCGCTGGTCGAGCTTCTCCTTGCCACCGAGCAGACAGTGCCCCGGGATGCGCACGTCCTCCAGGACGACCTCGGCGGTGTGCGAGGCGCGGATGCCGTGCTTCTTGAACTTCTGGCCCTGCGAGAGGCCGGGAGTCTCCGGCGGCACGATGAAGGAGGCATGCCCCTTGGACCCGAGCTCGGCGTCGACGACCGCGACCACGACGTGGACGTTGGCGATGCCGCCGTTGGTCGCCCAGGTCTTGGTGCCGTTGAGTACCCACTCGTCCTTGGCCTGGTCGTACACCGCACGGGTACGCATCGAGGCGACGTCGGAACCGGCGTCGGGCTCGGAGGAGCAGAATGCGGCGACCTTCACGTCGTTCGCGTCGCCGTACATCTGGGGGATCCAGGTGCCGATCTGCTCCTCGGTGCCGTTGGCGAGGACGCCGACGGCCGCCAGGCCGGTGCCGACGATCGACAGGGCGATGCCCGCGTCGCCCCAGAACAGCTCCTCCATCGCCATCGGGATGCCGAGGCCCGTCGGGTCGAAGAACTGCTGCGCGTAGAAGTCCAGGGAGTAGATTCCGACCTTGGCGGCCTCCTGGATGACGGGCCAGGGCGTCTCCTCACGCTCGTCCCACTCGGAAGCTGCCGGACGGATCACATCCGCGGCGAAGCCGTGAAGCCAGTCACGGACCTGCTTCTGGTCGTCGTTGAGCTCGAGCGTGAACTCGGCCATGTTCCCCTCCACGTGCTGCCGTCAAAAGATCGTTACTTGCGGTAACAACAGTCTGTTACCGACAAGTAGCCTGTGTCAACCGCTCGGGCGGCGATCCACGCGCCGCTGGGCAGGGTGTTACGTTGCGCAGGCAGGACGGACATGCAGGGTCAGGGGTGGGAGAAACGACATGGAGACCACACGACAGGCCGAGCGACAGCGGACAGCGGCCGAACGCCGCCGCCGTGAACTGCTCGAGGCCGCCGACCGCGTGGTGCTCAGGGACGGCCCCGGGGCCTCGATGAACGCCATCGCCGCGGAGGCGGGCATCACCAAGCCCATCCTCTACCGGCACTTCGGCGACAAGGGCGGCCTCTACCGCGCCCTCGCCAAACGGCACACCGACGCACTGCTGAGCGCCCTGCGAGCCGCGCTCGACGCCCCCGCCGACCGCCGCCGGCGCGTCGAGGCGACACTCGACACCTACCTCGCGGCGATCGAGGCACGTCCGCAGGTCTACCGCTTCCTTATGCACCCCTCCGAGGACGCGGTGCCCTCCCCCGAGCAGGGCTTCGACGTCGGACGGCACTCGGCCCCGTTGCTGCGGCGCCTCGGCGAGGAGCTCGCCACCGTCATCGCGGAGAGGGTGGATCTCGGCCCGGACAGCCAGGAGATGGCCCGGATCTGGGGCCATGGCATCGTCGGCATGATGCACGCGGCAGGCGACTGGTGGCTGGGCGAACGCCCTTGCTCGCGCGAGCAGTTGGTCCGGAGCCTGGCCGATCTGCTCTGGGGCAGGCTGGCCGCGGCGGGCGACCGCCCCGGCGGCCCCGGGTTCTGACGCGGCCGGTCAGCCGGTGCGCCCCCAGGGCGCCCGGCGGGCCGCGCGCAGCGCGCGCGCCCGGCGCAGCCCGGTCAGCCGGTCCGTGTAGACGGATCCGTCGAGATGATCGCACTCGTGCTGGAGGCAGCGGGCGAAGAAGCCGGTCCCCTCGATCCTCACCGGTTCTCCCTCGATGTCCAGCCCCTCGACCACGGCGTGGTCGAAGCGAGGCGTGCCCGCCTCGATGCCCGGCAGCGAGAGGCAGCCCTCGGGACCGCGCACCGTGACGCCGTCCGCTTCGACGAGCGTGGGGTTGACCACGTGGCCGAGGTGGCGGACCTCCTCGTCGTCGGGGCAGTCGAAGACGAACACCCGCACCGGCACACCGACCTGGTTGGCGGCGAGCCCGACGCCCTGCGCCGCGTACATCGTGGCGAACAGGTCCTCGACGAGCCGGGCGAGGGAGGGGCCGAAGTCCGTGACGGGCTCGCACGCGGTGTGGAGCACCGGGTCGCCGAGCAGACTCATGGTCCGTACAAGGCCGGAACTGCCGGGGATCGGGCGGTTTCGCATGGCGGCCATCGTACGTTCCGCGGACGGCCCGGCCGCCGTCACCCTTCCCGCGCGACGGGAAAGCACCCTCGCCGGAGCAGCCGCTCGTGCGCGAGGCACGCCCGTGCCGACGGTCGCCGATGATGATCCCGTGCACACCGGCACCCCTGGGGACGGTGCGGCCGGGTGGTTACCGTGTTCTTCCGTCAGCGCCGCCCGGCGCCTTCCCGCGATCCTCGTCGGAGCTTCCGCATGAACCTCTCCACGCCTTCCGGCACCCCGTCCGCCCGCCCCGGCGCCTCCCCCGCCGAGACCGAGGCCATCTGGTCCCTGGTCACGGGGATGTACGACGCGTACGTCGCGGGCGACCGCGCACGGATCGACGCGTGCCTCGACCCGGCGGCCACCCTCTGGGACTCCGCCTGAGGGCCGCTCGTCCAGGGGCAGGACGATCTGGACCGGCTGCGCGCCGAGCGGCCCGCCGCGGGCGACGGGCCCGAGGAGACCGGGCTGTACGCGTACGACCCGGTCGTCGACGTCTTCGGCGACACCGCGCTGCTGCGGCACCGGCTGCGTGTCACCTTCACCCCGGAGCGGGACGGTGTCCCGCTGCTCCCGGAGCTGAACCGCAACACCGCCGTGCTGCGCCGGGACGCCGAAGGACGCTGGCTGATCGTGCATCTGCACGAGGACGTCCAGCAGGCGGGCGGCGTGGCCGAGACCGCCTGACCATGCACCGTGCACGGTGACCCGGCCCCACCCGTGCAGCACGCACATGCCTGCGCCGACGGCCGCCGATAGCGTCCGCTCATCCCTTGAGACAAGCCGGGAGGCGGCATGACGTACCGGGTGGCCATGGACATCGGTGGCACGTTCACCGATGTCGTCGCGCACGACGAGACGCGCGGCACCTATCTCGCAGCAAAGGCCCCGACCACGCCGGGCGATCTGGCGGAGGGCGTCTTCGCCTCGCTGGGCAGAGCCGTCGACGATCCGGGCGACATCTCGTTCTTCGTGCACGGCACCACGCAGGGTCTGAACGCCCTGCTGGAGCGCAAGGGCGCCCGCGTCCTGCTGCTCACCTCCGCCGGGATGCGGGACGTGTACCGCATCGCCCGCGGCAACCGTGACCGCATGTTCGACCTGCACTACCGCAAGCCGACCCCCCTGGTCGGCACGGCGGACACCGCCGAGGCGGGCGGGCGGCTCGACTGGCGCGGCACCGAACTGGTGCCTCTCGACGAGGAGGCGGTGCGCGCCGCCGCGCGGCGGGCCCGCGCGGAGGGCTTCGCGGCCGTCGCCGTGTCGTTCCTGTTCAGCTATGTCGGCCCGGCGCACGAACTGCGCGCCGGAGAGATCCTCGCCGAGGAACTGGGCGAGGACGTCATGGTCGTCCTCTCGCACCAGGTGGCGCGCGAGTGGCGGGAGTACGAGCGCACGTCGTCGGCCGTGCTGGACGCGTACACCGGTCCGGTCGTGCGCCGCGGTCTCGGCCGGATCGAGGAGCGGTTCGCCGAGCGCGGCCTGGCGGTGCCGGTGCAGGTCATGCAGTCGTCCGGCGGCATCGTCGACGCCGCGTATGCCCGCCGCCACCCGCTGCAGACGCTGCTGTCGGGGCCGGTGGGCGGCACGATGGGCGGGACCGCGGCCGCCGCGCTGCTGGGACGGCCCAACGCCATCTGCGTCGACATGGGCGGCACGTCCTTCGATGTGTCCCTGGTCCTGGACGGGCGCCCGGACGTCTCCAACGAGGGCTCCGCCGACGGCTTCCCGGTCCTGATGCCCCTGGTCAACCTGCACACCATCGGCGCGGGCGGCGGTTCACTCGCCTACGCGGAGGCCGGCGGCCTGCGGGTCGGCCCCGAGTCCGCGGGCGCGGTTCCCGGACCCGCCTGTTACGGCCGCGGCGGCACCCGGGCGACGGTCACCGACGCGAACGCGGTACTCGGCCGGGTGGACCCGGAGTGGTTCGCGGGCGGCCACATGACGCTCGACGTCGCGGCGGCGCGCGGCGCCGTCGGCGAACTGGCCGGTGAACTGGGCCTCGGCCCCATGGAGCTGGCGAGCGGCATCTGTTCGGTGGCCAACGCCAAAATGGCACAGGCCATCCGCACCCTGACGGTCGAACACGGCCGGGAGCCACGGGAGTTCGTTCTCTTCGCGTTCGGCGGCGCGGGCCCGATGCACGCCGTCGAGATCGCGCGAGCTGGGCGTGGAGGAGGTCGTGGTCCCCCGCTTCCCCGGCGCGTTCTCCGCGTGGGGCATGCTCGGCACCGAGGTACGACGCGACCTGACCCGCCAGTTCTTCACCCCGGGCGACACGCTCGACGGCGGCGCGATGGCCGAGGCGCTCGCGGTCCTGGAGGCTGACGGTCCGACCGCGCTCGGCGAACAGCACATCCCTGCCGAGAGGCGCCGCGTCGAGCACGCGGTGGACATGCGCTACGAGGGTCAGGACTACACCCTGACCGTGCCCCTGACCGACTCCGCCGAGCCGGCCGCCGAGGGCTTCCCCGACTCGGTCGCCGACCGCTTCGCCGCGCTGCACGAGCGCCGCTACGGGCATGCCACACCCGGGGCCCCGGTCGAGTTCGTGACGCTGCGCACCACGGCGCTCGGTGCTCTGCCGCCGCTGGAGGCCGCTGCGTTCGCCCCGGAGACGGGCGGGACGCCCACGCCGCGCAGCAAGTCCGTCTTCTTCGACGGCACGGCCCACGACACCCCCGTACTGCGACGCGAACAGCTGTCCGCCGGCACCCGTCTGGCAGGTCCCGCGATCATCGTCGAGGCCACCTCCACCACCGTCGTCCCGCCGGACGCGACCGTCACCGTCGACGCGCACGGCTTCCTCGTCATCAAGCTCGATCGTGGGCGTGTACGAGGAGCGGATCAGGGTGGTGTTCATGTCCTCCGCGGCCTGCAGCAGCGCGCAGCGGATGATCTCGGTGGTGACCGGGTCGATCCCGGGCCCGGCCGAATGCGTGGCGTGGGTCATCAGAATGCGCATCGGCCCTGCACGTGCGGTGCGAGGCCGGTGGCTCCTTCGCCGTGCGGGGTGTCCGGGCGCGGACTACGTTCGTCCGAAAGGCGGAGGCCGAGCATCGTCGCCCTTCGCCGGAAGGGGGGCTTCCCATGCCGTCGAGGCGCCGCTCGCCCGCGCTGCACACGGAGCCCGCGGGCTGGAGCGATCCGGCCGGAAGGCTCCGCGGCGGCATGGCCCGGCTGAGTTCCGTGTGGCGTACGCCACCGGTAGAGGAGCCGGAGGAGGAGCCGCCTCCGCCGAAGGAGCTGGTGCGGTTTCTGCGCGAGTGCGGTGTGGCCCTGTGCCGGGCGGGCGAGACCACCGACCGTGCGCAGCAGGTGATCAGGTCGCTGGGCGGGCGCTACGGGATGCCCGAGGTGCACGCGTTCGTCCTGCCCACGGGCGTCTTCGTACGGGTGGGCGACGGCCCGGGTGCGGTCATCGACTTCTCCGCGGTACGGGGCCGGGACCTCGGCCTGGACCAGATCGACGCGCTGTACCGCTTCCTGGACGAGCTGTACGCGCATCCGCTGCCGCCGGAGGAGGGCACGCGGCGGCTGCGGAGCATCGAGGCGCTGCCGCCGCGCTTCCCGGTCGTGGTGCGGGTGCTGGGATACATGGTGCTGACCACCGGCCTCGGAATGATCACGTATCCGCGCCCGACGGCGCTCATCGGCTATCTCGCCCTGGGGCTCGCGGTGGGGGTGGTGCGTGAGGTCGTCGGGGGCCCGCTTCGCAGGTTCGCACTGATCCTGCCCGTGGTCGCCGCCGCGCTCGTGACCGTCCTCGCCTACCGCTACAGCGGCCCCCTGCTCGGCGAGGACCCGACCAGGATCCTCATCCCGCCCCTGCTGGCGTTCCTGCCCGGCGCGGCCCTGACCATGGGGATGATCGAGCTCTCGTCGGGTTCGGTCGTCTCCGGCACCAGCCGCCTCATGTACGGGGTCAGCACTCTGGTACTCCTCGCCTTCGGCATCATGGTCGGGGCGCAGACGACGCACGTCCGCCCCGTGGCCGAGGGGTCGCACATCGACTCGCTGGGGGCGTGGGCCCCCTGGGCGGGGGTGCTGCTGCTGGGGATCGGATTCGCCCTGAACTCCTCCGCGCGACCGCGCACCGTGCCGTGGCTGCTGCTCGTGCTCTGTGCGGTCGAGGCGGTGCAGTTGTTCGGGCAGACCGTCACCGACGCCGTCCTGGGCGCCTTCCTGGGCGGCATGGTGCTGCCGCTGTGCGCCCGGGTCCTGGAGCGCTGGGGTGCGGCCCCGCCGTCCCAGGTCACGTTCCTGCCCGCGTTCTGGATGCTCGTCCCGGGCTCCCTCAGCCTCACGGGCGTGGGCGAGCTCCTCGCGGGCAACCGGTCCGACGGCCTGCTGACGACCGTCAACGCCCTGCTCACCGTGGTGGCGGTGGCCCTCGGAGTGATGGCCGGGGCGAGCCTCACGCGGGGGCGGCACGGCTGAGCGCACGCGGCCCGGAGGACGCCCGCCGACGGCCGGCCCCGGCGGGCACGCGATCACGGCCGTTGGTGCGGCGGCTCCTGGGCACGCTGCCCGCCGGCCCGGCGGCCGGCGGGCAGCGTGCCCAGGGTGTCGGAGGGCAGGTCGCGGCCGGCCGGCACGGCCGGCAGCGCGGGGATCACCGTCCGGTCCCCGCCGCCGCAACGCCGTCGTGGGGCGACGGCAAGGGAACGAAACCGTCACATCCACCTGACCAGGCACACCGCCCGGACCTGTACATTTGCCGGATCGGCAAAGGCAGACACAGGCGTCCGCCGCACGTTCCACGGGAACTCCACGGCCCGGACGGTGCCGCCGTGCCTCCGCCGCGCCGGACATCGATAGGCTGGGCGCGGACCGATGCAAGGAGGATCTAGGACGATGGCAGGCAACACGGAGCCGTTGTCGCCGCGGGCCAAGCTGGCCGTGACGGCGGGCAAGGCCGCTGCGGCGGTGTCGCGAGCGGCCGGGCGAGGCAGCGGATCGGTGATCGGCGGCCGGGTGGCGCTCAAGCTCGACCCCGACCTGCTCGGGCGGCTGGCGCAGCACCTGGACGTGATCCTCGTGTCGGCGACGAACGGCAAGACGACCACGACCCGGCTGATCGCGGAGGCACTGCGGGCCGCGGGCCCGGTCGTATCGAACGCGCTCGGCGCCAACATGCCCGCGGGCATCACCTCGGCGCTGGCCGGCGGCTCGGACGCGCAGTACGGCGTGATCGAGGTCGACGAGAAGTACCTCGCGGGAGTCGCCCGCGACACGACGCCCAAGGTGATCGCACTCCTCAACCTCTCCCGCGACCAGCTGGACCGCGCCGCGGAGACCCGGATGCTCGCCGAGAAGTGGCGGGAGGGGCTGTCCGGTTCGAAGGCCGTGATCGTCGCCAACGCCGACGACCCGCTGATCGTCTGGGCGGCGTCCTCCTCCCCCAACGTGGTGTGGGTCGCGGCCGGCCAGGCGTGGAAGGACGACGCCTGGTCCTGCCCGTCCTGCGGCGGTGTGATGCAGCGCCCCGGCGACGACTGGTTCTGCGGCGAGTGCGGCTTCCGCCGCCCGCCGCCCAGCTGGGTCCTGCACGGTGACTACGTGCTCGACCCGCACGGTTCGGCGTGGCCGATCCATCTGCAGCTGCCCGGCCGCGCGAACAAGGCCAACGCCACCAGCTCGGCCGCCGTGGCCGCCGTCTTCGGGGTGCCGCCGCAGGTCGCCCTGGAGCGGATGTACCAGGTGCAGGCCGTCGCGGGCCGCTACGACGTGGTCACCTTCCTCGGCCGTGAGCTGCGGCTCCTGCTGGCGAAGAACCCGGCGGGCTGGCTGGAGACGTTCTCCCTGATCGACCCGCCGCCCACCCCGGTGATCCTTTCCGTCAACGCCCGGGGCGCGGACGGCACGGACACCTCGTGGCTGTGGGACGTGGACTACACCCAGCTCGCGGGCCATCCGATCTTCGTGCTCGGCGACCGGAAGCTGGACCTCGCGGTCCGCCTCGAAGTCGCCGGTCTCGACTTCCGGGTCTGCGAGAACCTCGACGAGGCGGTGCAGTACGCACCGCCGGGCCGTATCGAGGTCATCGCCAACTACACCGCCTTCCAGGATCTGCGCCGTCGTGTCGGCAACTGACCGCGGCCCCGGCCCCCTCCGGAGAGGACGAAGCATGAGCAACAACAGCCTGCGGCTGGTGTGGGTCTACCCGGACCTGCTGAGCACCTACGGCGACCAGGGCAACGCCCTCGTGGTGGAGCGCCGGGCACGACAGCGTGGGCTCGACGTGTCGCGCGTCGACGTGCGCAGCGACCAGCCGGTCCCCACGTCCGGCGACATCTATCTGATCGGCGGCGGTGAGGACCGGCCGCAGCGGCTGGCCGCGGAGCGGCTGCGCCGCGACGGCGGTCTCAGCCGGGCCGCGTCCAACGGCGCGATCATCTTCTCGGTGTGCGCCGGGTACCAGATCCTCGGCCACGAGTTCGTCAACGACCTCGGTGAGCGCGAGCAGGGTCTCGGGCTGCTCGACGTGGTCTCCACCCGCGGCGAGGGTGCGCGGTGCGTCGGCGACGTGCTCGGTGACATCGACCCGCACCTCGGACTGCCGCCGCTGACCGGTTTCGAGAACCACCAGGGCATCACTCATCTCGGGCCGACGGCACGCCCGTTCGCCCAGGTCCGTTTCGGCCGGGGCAACGGCACGGGCGACGGCACGGAGGGCGCGTACAACGACACCGTGTTCGGTACGTACATGCACGGGCCCGTGATGGCGCGCAACCCGCTGATCGCGGATCTGCTGCTGAAGCTGGCCCTCGATGTGAACGCGCTGCCGCCCACCGACGACCGCTGGTACGAGGCGCTGCGCGCCGAGCGCATCGCCGCCGCCACACAGCCCGCCTGATGAGGCGTATTCGGCTCAGTTGAGCGGAGTCCAGCAGGCGGACGCCCGGTTCGGTCCCGCCACCCTGCGCCGGTAGGGTGGCGGGGATCCAACCGGACGACGTGGTCCGGTCGTCGGCCCACGTTGCAAAGGTTTCCCGGGCAATGCGAATTGGTGTGCTCACCTCCGGCGGCGACTGCCCCGGCCTCAATGCCGTCATCCGTTCCGTCGTCCACCGCGCTGTGGTCGACCACGGCGACGAGGTCATCGGATTCCACGACGGGTGGCGGGGCCTCCTGGAGTGCGACTACCGCAAGCTCGACCTGGACGCGGTCGGCGGCATCCTCGCCCGCGGCGGTACGATCCTCGGCTCCTCCCGGGTCCAGCCCGCGCATCTGCGGGGCGGCGTCGAGACGGCCCGGGGCCATGTCGCGGACCTCGGCCTCGACGCGATCATCCCGATCGGCGGCGAGGGCACGCTGAAGGCGGCCAACCTGCTGTCCGAGGCGGGTCTGCCGATCGTCGGCGTACCGAAGACGATCGACAACGACATCGCCTCCACCGACGTCACCTTCGGTTTCGACACCGCGGTGGGCGTGGCCACCGAAGCCCTCGACCGGCTGAAGACCACCGCCGAGTCCCACCAGCGCGTCATGATCGTCGAGGTCATGGGCCGTCACACCGGCTGGATCGCCCTGCACTCCGGCATGGCGGCCGGCGCGCACGCCATCGTCGTTCCCGAGCGCCCCTTCGACATCGACGAGCTGACCGAGCTGGTCGGCCGGCGCTTCTCGGCCGGCAAGAAGTTCGCGATCGTCGTGGTCGCCGAGGGCGCGAAGCCGCGCGCGGGCTCCATGGAGTTCGACACCGGTGTCAAGGACATCTACGGGCACGAGCGTTTCGCCGGAGTGGCGACGCAGCTCTCCATCGAGCTGGAGCAGCGCCTGGGCAAGGAGGCGCGCCCGGTGATCCTCGGCCATGTGCAGCGCGGCGGCACGCCGACCGCGTACGACCGCGTCCTCGCGACCCGCTTCGGCTGGCACGCGGTGGAGGCGGCCCACCGCGGCGAGTTCGGCATGATGACGGCCCTGCGCGGCACGGACATCACGATGGTGCCCCTCGCGGACGCCGTGGAGACCCTGAAGACGGTCCCGGCGGAGCGCTACGCCGAGGCCGAGTGCGTGCTCTGAGCCACACCACGACCCGAGACCGCCCCCGGCCGCAACTGCGGCCGGGGGCGGTTCTACTCTGGTCGGGACAACCGGCACGAAACGGGGACGTCCCGGCGTCCCCATCGGGAGTGAACAGATGGATCACAGCGGGCACGGCATGAACATGGATCTGCCGCCGTTCACGCTGGGACGCGGGCTCCAGTTCTCCGCGGACCCGTTCTTCCTGACCGGCTGCGTCCTCGCAGTGGTCCTGTACGGATACGCGGTGCTGCGGCTGCGCAGGCGCGGGGACGCGTGGCCGGTCAACCGGATCGTCTTCTTCTTCGTCGGGGTGCTGAGCATCGCCCTGGTGATGTGCACCAAGCTGAACGACTACGGCATGGTCATGTTCAGTGTGCACATGGTGCAGCACATGGTGATCAGCATGCTGTCGCCGATCCTCCTGCTGCTGGGTGCGCCCGTGACCCTCGCGCTGCGTGCCCTGCCGGTCGCGGCGCGCGGCACCAAGGGCCCCCGCGAGCTCCTCCTGATGCTGCTGCACAGCCGGTACATGAAGATCATCACGCATCCGGTGTTCACGATCCCGCTCTTCATCGCCAGCCTGTACGCGCTGTACTTCACTCCGCTCTTCGACTTCCTGATGGGTTCGACGGCCGGGCACCTCGCGATGATGGTGCACTTCCTGGCGGTCGGGCTGGTCTTCTTCTGGCCGATCATGGGCATCGACCCCGGGCCGCACCGCCCGGGCTATCTCATGCGGATGCTGGAGCTGTTCGCCGGAATGCCGTTCCACGCCTTCTTCGGCATCGCGCTGATGATGGCGAGCCAGCCGATGGTGAAGGTCTACGAGAATCCCCCGGCCTCGCTCGGCATCGACGCCCTGTCCGACCAGAACGCCGCGGGAGGCATCGCGTGGGCGTTCAGCGAGATCCCGTCGGTGCTGGTCCTGGTGGCTCTGGTGTTCCAGTGGTACCGCTCGGAACAGCGGACCGCCAAGCGCACGGACCGGGCCGCGGACCGGGACGGCGACCAGGAGCTCCAGGCGTACAACGCCTATCTCGCCTCGTTGCAGGCGCGCGGACAGTAGCGGCGGAGGGGCCTTCGGGGTGACGATGGCATCCAGGCCGCGCGGCCGGTGAGGTCCCGTCCGGGGTTCCCCGTCGTCCGCGCGGAGCGCGGGCGCAACGGCGGCCGGTGCGTGCGGTCGGTGTGCGGTGCGGCGGGTCGTGTGGCGGAGCCACCTGTCCTGCGGCACGGTGCGGCGACCGTGTGTGCCGGGCGCCGGGCGCAGACGGGGAACCCCGGACAGTACCTCTAGGAGGGTGCGCGCATGTCCGGATCCACGAAGACCATGGGAATGCTCACCGTAGGCGCCCTGGTGGCCGTCACCGCGTACACGGTGGCCCTGGGGAGCAATGGCTGGCTCTGGTTCGGCTGGGTGGTGCTGGGGCTGATCACGATGGGGATGGCGGCCACCCGCGAGACCTGAGCCGGACGGAGCAGGGACGGCCCGCTCCTTACACCCGGACGGTGTCGGCCCGCGGCTCGCCCCGAGCGCCTGTCCGGGGCCGGACGGGTCGGCCCCTACTGTTCGGGCCACGGTGCCGCCGTCACGGCGGCCGGGCTCGAGGAGTGCGTGATGCGGAACCGCGCTGGAACGACCGCTGCCGTCACGGTGGGCCTGCTGGCCGCCGTGCTCGGCGGATGCTCGGACGACGGCGGAAGCGGCGGCACGGCGTCGTCGTCGGCGTCCGCGACCGGCAAGCCGGCCTCCGGCACCGTGGCGGCCGCGTCGAGCCCGCTGGGCACCATCCTGGTCGACGGTGAGGGCCGGACCCTGTACCTCTGGGAGGCGGACACCTCCTCGAAGTCGACCTGCAACGGTGACTGCGCAACGGCCTGGCCACCCGTGACCGTCACCGGGAAGCCGGTCGCGGGCAAGGGCGCGAAGGCCTCCCTGCTCGGCACCACGACGCGCGACGACGGCCGCAAGGAGGTCACCTACAACGGGCACCCGCTGTACCGCTACGCGGGCGACACGAGTGCCGGCGACACCAACGGACAGGGATCGAACGGTTTCGGCGCGGCCTGGTACGTGCTCGACACCGCCGGAAACAAGATCACCGAGGCCCCGCCCTCGCCCTCCTCCTCGAACAACGGGGGGTACTGAACCGTGCTCGCACTGCTTCCCGCAAGGGCGCGCGTCGCCGTGGTGGCTTCGGTGGCCTGCGCCACCGCCCTGGCCGGCTGCTCCGGCGGGGGTGGCGGCTCCGCGCCCTCCGCCTCCCCCACCCCGCCCACCGCCTCTCGGACGGCAGGCGGCGCCCTGATCACGATCAAGGACTTCGCGTTCCATCCGGCTGCCCTGACCGTCGCCCCGGGTACGAGGGTCACCGTGATCAACAAGGATTCGGCAACTCACACAGTGACGGCCACGTCCGGCAAGGCCTTCGACACCGGCCAGGTGAAGTCGGGGCAAACGGTCACCTTCGACGCTCCGGCCCGGCCGGGCTCATATCCATACATCTGCACCATCCATCCGACGATGAACGGCTCACTCACGGTGCGCTGAGACGGTCTTCCGTGACGCCGGGCGGACCTGCCCGCCCGGCCGGGCGTCCGCTCGCGTACACGTTCGCGTACGGCGTGCGGGCCACCCGGACGCCCCACCCGCACCGCCCCCGGCGCAGTCCGCTCGTCACTCTCCGCCAGGACCGGTGCGCGGGCGCACTGCTCGCGCCGCGCGGATCGGCGACCGGCGCGGACTTCTCCGCGGATCCGTCGGCCATACTCCTCCGCGCGGCTGTCCAGCGGATTGCGCCGACGGCGGGCGAGCGGTGCGCGGCAATGACACCGGTCTGCCGAAGCCGTCGGGCCGACACAGGCACCTCCCCGGCCATCACCCACAGTGTGCGACCTCGGCGACCCCCGCGACACCCTCCACCGCCGCGCACACACGATCGCGAACACGCCGCGCCCGCCCCGTACGCGCCCTCATCCCCGCGCCCGGCAGAGCGTTCACCCGCCGGCGGGGACGGCTCCGCGGGCGAGCGCCACCGGCCGCTCCGAGGGCCTTGAACCACGCCACCCCCGGCGTCCGTTCGACGTATGGCCGAGTTAACGCGCCCGTAAGGCAGTTGTGATTTAAGTCTTGACAGGTGCCCATCACCACGCCACCTTGGGAGCGCTCCCACAATCAAGTCTTGCACACTCCACTCCCCTCCCTTCTCCCCCAACACCAGGCGGCGAAAGGGGCGTTGCGGGGCGCAGCCGCGCTCCCCGTCATGCTCCACGCTGCCCGGTAGAGGAAGGCGTTCGTCATGAGCTTGGTGAAGCGCTGTAGACACAGCCGCACCGGAGGGCTCCCGACCCTCCTGGTCGGAGCCCTGGCCCTCGCCACCACCCTGACGGGCGGACCGGCGACCGCGGCCGAGCAGGGCACGTTGCATGAACTCGCCGCCGCCCAGGGCAAGTACTTCGGCTCCGCCACGGACAACCCCGAACTGCCCGACGCCGCCTACGCGGCCACCCTGGGCTCCGAGTTCGGGCAGATCACCCCCGGCAACTCCATGAAGTGGGACACCACGGAGCCGGCGCAGGGCCAGTTCAACTTCGCCAAGGGTGACGTGATCACCGATTTCGCGGAGCAGCAGGGGCAGACCGTGCGGGGCCACACCCTGGTATGGCACAGCCAGCTGCCCGGCTGGGTCGGCTCGCTGCCGCCGGTCCAGGTGGAGGCGGCCATGACGAACCACATCACCGAGGAGGCGACGCACTACCGCGGCGCGGTCTCCGCGTGGGACGTGGTGAACGAGCCGTTCAACGAGGACGGGACCTTCCGCACGAGCCCCTTCTACACCGCCATGGGCAGCGACTACATCGCCACCGCCCTGCGCGCCGCCCATGCCGCGGACCCCGATGCCGAGTTGTATGTCAACGACTACAACATCGAGGGGCTCGGCGCGAAGAGCGACGCCATGTACGCCCTGGTGAGCGAGCTGCTCGACGAGGGCGTGCCGCTCGACGGCGTCGGGATGCAGGCGCATCTGGCCGTCCAGTACGGCTTCCCGTACCAGATGCAGGCGAACATGCAGCGGTTCGCCGATCTCGGTCTCGACGTGGCCGTCACCGAGCTCGACGTACGCATGCAGTTGCCCGCCGACGCGGCCAAGACCGCCACGCAGTCCTCGTACTACCGGCAGACGACCGAGGCCTGCCTGGCCGTCGAGCGCTGCGTCGGCATCACGGTCTGGGACTACACGGACAAGTACTCCTGGGTCCCGAGCACGTTCCCGGGGCAGGGTGCCGCCAATCTGTACGACGAGAGCCTGCAGCCGAAGCCCGCGTACTCCGCCGTGCGCACCGCGCTCGGCGGTGACGACGGGGGCGGCGAGGGCGGCGAGGGCGGCGCGCTCAAGGCGCAGTACCGCAGCAGCGACTCCTCGGCGGGCGACAACCAGATCCAGCCGGGTCTCCAACTCGTGAACACCGGCGCCGCGGCGGTCAGCCTCTCGGACGTCACCGTCCGCTACTGGTTCACTTCCGACAACGGAGCTTCCACGTACGGCACTTGGTGCGACTGGTCCCCGATCGGCTGCTCCACCGTGACCCACCGGGTCGCCGCAGTGAGCACCCCGAAGGCCGGCGCCGACCACTACCTCGAAGTGGGCTTCACCGGCGGCAGTCTGGCACCGGGCGCCACCACCGGCGAGATCCAGCTGCGCCTCAGCAAGACGGACTGGTCGAACTTCGACGAGTCGGACGACTACAGCCACGGCACCGGCACCTCGTACGCGGACGCGCCGAAGGTCGCCGTCTACGTCGCCGGTGACCTGGTCTGGGGCATCGAGCCCTGACAGCCGGCCGCACCGGCCCGCCCCTCTTCCACACCCCCCGCTCCTCCGCCATCCCCGCTTTCACCTCCTCCCTCCCCCCAACGACACCCGCCAATGGAGGATTTGTGTCGATATCACGTAGAACATTCAGCAGCGCCCTGGGCGGCAGCATGCTCGCCATGGGCCTGGCACAGGGCACCGCCGTCGCCAAGCCCGCCGAGCAGGCGGCCGGGAGCAGCGCCCGTGCGGCCGCGGCCGACGACCCGTACACCCAGGCCTTCCTCACCCAGTACGGCAAGATCAAGGCGTCGGCCAACGGCTACTTCAGCCCGGACGGCCTGCCGTACCACTCGGTCGAGACCCTGATGGTGGAGGCACCCGACCACGGCCACCAGACCACGTCGGAGGCGGTCAGCTTCTGGATGTGGCTGGAGGCGGCGTACGGCCGGGTGACCGGTGACTGGGCGCCCTTCAACGCGGCCTGGGCGGTGGCGGAGAAGACCATCATTCCCCAGCACGCGGACCAGTCGACCGCCGACTCGTACAACCCGTCGGCACCCGCGACCTACGCCCCGGAGCACCCGCTGCCCAGCGGCTACCCCTCCGCCCTGGACGGCACCGTGAAGGTGGGCACCGACCCGCTCGCCACCGAACTCGCCTCGTCCTACGGGACGATGGACGTGTACGGCATGCACTGGCTGATGGACCTGGACAACGTCTACGGATACGGCAACAAGCCGGGTACCGGCGGCGAGTCCGGGCCGGGCGCCGGCGCCTCCTACATCAACACCTACCAGCGCGGCGCGCAGGAGTCGGTCTGGGAGACCGTCCCGCAGCCCACCACCGACCTCTTCAAGTACGGCGGTCCCAACGGATATCTGGACCTGTTCGTCGGTGACGCGAGCTACGCCAAGCAGTGGAAGTACACCAACGCGCCGGACGCCGACGCCCGCGCGGTGCAGGCTGCCTACTGGGCGTACCGCTGGGCCTCGGACCAGGGCAAGGAGAGCCAGGTCTCGGCCTCCGTCGCGAAGGCCGCCAAGATGGGCGACTACCTCCGCTACGCCATGTTCGACAAGTACTTCAAGCGGATCGGCGACTGCACCGACCCGGCATCCTGCCCGGCCGCCACGGGCCGGGACTCCCAGCACTACCTGCTCTCCTGGTACTACGCCTGGGGCGGTGCGGCGGCCGGCAGCGGCGGCGGCTGGGCCTGGCGCATCGGTGACGGCGCCTCCCACCAGGGCTATCAGAACCCGCTGGCGGCCTGGGCCCTGTCCAATGTGCCGGCGCTGACCCCCAAGTCGGCGACGGCCAGGTCCGACTGGTCCAAGAGCCTGACCCGGCAGCTGGAGTTCCTGACCTGGCTGCAGTCCAGCGAGGGCGCCTTCGCGGGTGGCTGCACCAACAGCTGGGAGGGAAGCTACAGCGAGCCCCCGGCCGGCACTCCCACCTTCTACGGCATGGCCTACGACTGGCAGCCGGTCTACCACGACCCGGCGAGCAACAACTGGTTCGGCTTCCAGGCCTGGGGCATGGAGCGCCTCGCCGCGTACTACCACGAGACGGGCAACGCGGCCGCCGAAGCAGTGCTGTCCAAATGGGTCGCCTGGGCCTCGTCCGAGACGACGGTGGGTGCCGACGGCAGCTTCCGCTTCCCCTCCACGCTCAAGTGGACGGGCCGGCCCGACACCTGGGACGCGGCGTCCCCCGGGGACAACGCGGGTCTGCACGTCGCGGTCGTCGACTACGCCAACGACGTCGGTGTGGGCGCCGCGTACGTCAAGACGCTCACCTACTACGCCGCCAAGTCGGGTGACGAGGACGCCGCGGCGCTGGCCAAGGCGCTGCTGGACGCGATGGCGCTGAACGCCACCGACAAGGGCATCTCGGTGCCGGAGACCAGGAAGGACTACAACCGCTTCAACGACGAGGTGTACATCCCGGCCGGATGGTCGGGCACCATGCCGAACGGTGACGCCATCGCGCCGGGTTCGACCTTCATCGACATCCGCAGCTGGTACAAGGACGACCCGGACTGGCCGAAGGTGCAGGCCTACCTGGACGGCGGCGCGGCCCCCACCTTCACCTACCACCGGTTCTGGGCTCAGGCGGCGCTCGCGCTGGCCTTCGCGATCTACGCGGAGCTGCTGGTGGAGGGCGGCAGCGAGCCGGGCGGGGACACCGAGGCGCCGACGGCTCCGGCCGGGCTCACCGTGACGGCGACGACGAGCAACAGCGTGTCGCTCTCCTGGTCGGCCTCCACCGACAACGTCGCCGTGACCGGCTACGACGTGTACCGCAACGGGGTGCTGGCGGGGAACGCCACCACCCGGACGTTCACCGACCCGGGCCTCGCCGCGGGGACCGGGTACAGCTACGCGGTCGCGGCACGGGACGCGGGCGGCAACACCTCCGCCCTGTCGGCCGCGGTCACCGCCACCACGAAGACGGGCGGCTCGACCGGCACCGGCGCGGTGAAGATCCAGTACAAGAACTCCGACTCGTCGGCGACCGACAACCAGATCAGGCTGGGCCTGCAGGTGCTGAACACCGGCAGCGCCCCGATCGATCTGTCGACGGTGAAGGTGCGGTACTGGTTCACCTCCGACGGCGGCCCGAGCACCTTCGGCACGTACTGCGACTACGCCGCGCTCGGTTCGTCCAACATCACCCACTCGGTGGTGGCCGTCTCCAGCCCGAAGACGGGTGCCGACCGCTACCTGGAGGTCGGCTTCACGGGCGGTGCGGGCACCCTGGCCGCCGGCGCCTCGACGGGCGAGCTCCAGCTGCGGCTCAACAAGAGCGACTGGTCCAACTTCAGCGAGGGCGACGACTACAGCCGGTCCACCAACACCGCGTACGCGGACGCGTCCAAGGTCGGGGCCTACGTCGCCGGCGCCCTTGCCTGGGGAGTCGAGCCGTGACCGGCCCGAGGTTCCCGGCGCCGGCCGGGGCGGCCGCGGCACTCGTGCTCGCCGCCGCGTCGATGCTCACCGGCGCCTCGGCCGCATCTGCGGCGCCGGTCACCGACTGCACCCAGTGGGGAACCACCGAACTGCAGGGCGGGGAGTACCTCTACCAGCAGAACGAGTGGAACTCCGAGACCGAGCAGTGCGTCGGCATCGACCCGGCGACGGGCGCCTGGAGCGTCACCAAGTCCTCGTTCTCCCTGCCGACGAACGGCGCCCCGGCGACGTACCCCTCCAGTTACAAGGGCTGTCACTGGGGGGCGTGCACGACGGACAGCGGGCTGCCACTGCGCGTCGACGAGCTGGGCAGCGTACGTACCGACTGGTCGACCACCCAGGTCGACTCCGGCGCGTACAACGTGTCGATGGACATCTGGTTCAACTCGGCGCCGGTCACCGACGACCAGCCGGACGGCACCGAGGTGATGATCTGGATGAACCACCGCGGCGGAGTCCAGCCGATCGGGTCCCGCACCGCGACGGTGCAGCTCGACGGCCGGACCTGGGACGTCTGGACGGGTCCCGGTGCCTCGGGCTGGAAGGTGATCTCGTACGTCCTGCAGGGCGGCGCCACCGAGCTCGCCGACTTCGATGTGAAGGGCCTGATCGACGACGGCGTGGGCCGCGGGTCGATCAACCCGGCGCACTACCTCATCGACGCCGAGGCCGGCTTCGAGATCTGGCAGGGCGGTCAGGGCCTCGGGATGAACGGGTTCTCCTTCGAGGCGAGCACGGAGCCCGGCAGTGGCGGGGAGGACACCCAGGCTCCGACGGTTCCGGCCGGACTGGCCGTGACCGGTACGACCGAAAGTTCGGTCTCCCTGTCCTGGACCCCGGCGACGGACGACACCGGGGTCAGCGGGTACGACGTCTACCGCGACGGGGTGAAGGCGGGCTCCACCGCATCCGCCTCGTTCACCGACACCGGCCTCGCCGCCTCGTCCTCGCACAGCTACACCGTGCGGGCCAGGGACGCGGCCGGGAACACCTCCGCGCCCTCCGCGACGGTCGGCGCGACCACCGCGGCAGGAAGCGGCACAAGCACCGGTGCGCTCAAGGTCCAGTACAAGAACAACGACTCGTCGCCCGGCGACAACCAGATCAGGCCCGGCCTCCAGCTCGTCAACACCGGCACCACGGCGGTGGACCTGAGCAAGGTCACCCTGCGCTACTGGTTCAGCGGTGAGTCCGGCTCCGCCTCGTACGGAACCTCGTGCGACTACGCGGTCATCGGCTGCGGCTCGGTCACCCACCGCGTGGCGTCGGCCGGTTCCGCGGGACCGGGTGCCGACCACTACCTGGAGGCCGGCTTCACCGGCGGCAGCCTTGCCCCCGGCGCCTCCACCGGGGAGATGCAGCTCCGGTTCAACAAGGCCGACTGGTCCTCCTTCGACGAGACCGACGACTACAGCAGGGCCACCAACACGGCCTTCGCCGACGCCTCGAAGGTCGGGGTGTACGTCAACGGCACCCTGTCCGCCGGCACCGCCCCGTGACCGCCCTCTGAACGGCCGGTCACCCAGCGAACTCCCGATGGCGGGCTGTCCAATCACCCCGCTGTGTCCGCCATCGGGGAACCACCACCGTCCTCACCGACGGGCCACGGGTCACCGTCTCCGCCGACGGCGTCCCGGAGCAACACCCCCACAACCCGTCTGCGGAGAGCTTCCGCAGACGTACGAGAGGAGCACGGAGCCGCAATGAGTACCAGAGGCACGATCAAGCACGGGCTGCGCCGGAGGCTGGCAGCAGTCTCCGCCCTGGCCATGGGCGCGGCGCTGATGGTGGCGATCCCCACCCCCGCCTCGGCGGCCGCGCGGGTCGACAACCCCTATGTGGGCGCCACGGCATACGTGAACCCGGACTGGTCCGCCAAGGCGGCGGCCGAACCGGGTGGCGCCGCCATCGCCGACACGCCGGCCTTCGTCTGGATGGACCGCATCGCGGCCATCGGCGGCTCGGCTTCCGCGATGAGCCTGCGCGAGCACCTCGACACCGCTCTCGACCAGGGCGCGAACCTGTTCCAGGTCGTCATCTACGACCTGCCGGGACGCGACTGCGCCGCGCTGGCGTCCAACGGCGAACTCGGTCCCACCGAGCTCGACCGCTACAAGAACGAGTACATCGACCCGATCTCCGACATCCTCGCCGACCCGGCGTACGCGAGCCTGCGGATCGTCACCATCATCGAGCCGGACTCGCTGCCCAACATCGTCACCAACGCGGGCGGCACCGCCGGTTCCACGGACGCCTGCGCGACGATGAAGGCGAACGGGAACTACGAGAAGGGTGTCGGCTACGCCCTGCACACCCTCGGCGCCATTCCCAACGTCTACAACTACATCGACGCCGCCCACCACGGATGGCTCGGCTGGGACAGCAACATGGGTCCGGCCGCCACGGAGTTCAAGAAGGCCGCCACTTCCGAAGGGGCCACGGTCAACGACGTGGCCGGCTTCATCGTGAACACGGCCAACTACTCGGCCCTCAAGGAGCCGAACTTCAAGATCACCGATTCGGTGAACGGCACCACGGTGCGCCAGTCGAAGTGGGTCGACTGGAACTACTACACCGATGAACTGACCTTCGCCCAGGCGCTGCGCACCCTGCTGGTCTCCGAGGGCTTCAACTCCAACATCGGCATGCTGATCGACACGGCCCGCAACGGCTGGGGCGGCTCCGCGCGACCCACCGGAGCCGGTCCGCTGACCAGCGTGGACGACTACGTCAACGGCGGCCGGGTCGACCGGCGCATCCACGCCGGCAACTGGTGCAACCAGAGCGGCGCCGGAATCGGCGAACGTCCCACCGCGGCCCCCGAGACCGGCATCGACGCGTACGTGTGGGCCAAGCCCCCGGGCGAGTCGGACGGCAACAGCGCCCCCGTCGAGAACGACGAGGGCAAGGGCTTCGACCGGATGTGCGACCCCACGTACACCGGTAACGGCCGCAACGGCAACAGCATGACCGGCGCCCTGGCGAACTCCCCGCTCGCGGGTCACTGGTTCTCCGCGCAGTTCCAGGAGCTCGTGCGCAACGCCTACCCGCCGATCGACGGCGGCGGCAACCCCGGCGGCGGTGACGACACCCAGGCGCCGACCGCGCCGACCGGTGTGACCGTCACGGCGAAGACCAGTGGCAGCGTCTCGCTGTCCTGGACGGCGTCGACCGACAACACCGGGGTGACCGGCTACAACGTCTTCCGTGACGGTGTCCAGGTGGGCTCCTCCACCACGACCTCGTACACCGACTCGTCGCTGACGGCGTCGACCACGTACAGCTACACGGTCAAGGCGAAGGACGCGGCCGGCAACGTCTCGGCGGCCTCCGCCGCACTGTCCGCCACCACGTCCGCGGGCGGCGGCACCGGAACGGGTTCGCTGAAGGTCCAGTACAAGAACACGGACTCCTCCGCGACCGACAACCAGATCCGGATGGGGCTGCAGCTGGTCAACACCGGCAACACCGCGGTGGACCTGTCCACGGTGAAGCTGCGCTACTGGTTCACCCCCGAGGCCGGGGCCTCCACCTTCGGTACCTCGTGCGACTACGCGGTCATCGGCTGCGGGACCTTGACGCACGGTGTGAAGACGGCCGGTTCGGCCGCGGGCGCCAGCCACTACCTGGAGGTCGGCTTCGGCAGCGGCTCCCTGGCGGCCGGCGCGTCCACGGGTGAGATGCAGCTGCGACTGAACAAGAGCGACTGGTCCAACTTCAACGAGGCGGACGACTACAGCCGTTCGACCGTGACGAGTTACGCCGACGCGGCGAAGATCGGTGTGTACGTCACCGGCACGCTCGCCTGGGGCACCGCCCCCTGATCCCGCGCTCCGGCCCCCGTCCCCGTCCTGACACGGTGACGGGGACCGGGCCCCGGGTCTCCCACGGACCCGCCCCCTGCCGGAGGACCGGCAGGGGGCGGTGTCATGTGGCGGGGCCGTCAGAGCACGGTGGGGACGGTGATGCCCGCCTCCGCGGCGGCCGCGGTCAGCTGCTGCCAGACCTTGGGGGCCACCGCGATACCGTTCTCGGCTCGGGCGGCGGCCTTCGCGGCGCTGCGTTCGCCGGGGTAGAAGACCCCGTCCGCGCCGTCCGCCGGGGGCAGTTGCCCCAGCGTGCCCAGGGTGGCGTCCACGGACGCCACGAAGGCTTCGGGGTCACCGAAGGCCGCCGGGTCGATCGCGACCAGGAGCGCGTTCTGCCGGTGCTTGCGGCCCTGGGGGTCGTCCGAGTGGAAGGCCGAGAAGATCGGCGCACCGACGAGGACGCTGGTGATCAGCTCGAAGGCCAGCGACATGCCGGAGCCCTTGGCACCGCCGAGCGGCAGCGGCATGACGGCCTCGGCCGGGTCGGTGGTGGGCCGGCCGTCGGCCGTGGCCGCGGCGCCCTCGGGCAGGGGCGTGCCGCTCGCCTTCGCCTGGCGGATCTTGCCCAGTGCGATGGTGGCGGTGGCCATGTCGAGGAGCAGCGGGGCGTGGTCGGCCGCGGGTACGGCGATGGCCAGCGGGCTGGTGGCCACGGCGGCGCCCTTGACTCCGGTGTAGCCCATGTTGGGCATCCCGGAGACGAAGCCGATGCCGACCAGGCCCTGTTCGGCGATCTTCGACACGTAGTAGCCGATGGCGCCTGTGTGGACGGTGCGGCGTACGCCGACGGTGGCGATGCCATTGGTCCTGGCCCGGCTCACGGCCTCCTCGGCCGCGGCGGTGAGGGCCACCGGGCCGGGGGCGCGGTCGGCGTCCAGGACGGCGGCGGCCGGGGTGGTGGACTCGACCGTGAGCGTCGGCTCGGCGTTGGCGACGCCCTTGGCCAGCAGCTCCAGGTACGCGGGGACGCGGGCGATGCCGTGGGAGTCGACGCCGCGCAGCGCGGCCCAGACGAACACGTCCGCGGTGGTGCGGGCGTGCTCGGGACTGAGGCCGCCGGTCTCCAGGAGGGCTGCGGAGAAGGTGCGCAGGTCCTCGGCGGGGACCAGGATCTTCGCCGGCGCGGTGGTCGGTGTGTCGGTCATGGAGGTTCTCCTGGGGGTCAGCGGGTGACGAGGACGTCGACGACGGCGGTGGTGCCGCCGGCCACGGCCTTGAGCGCCCGTTCGAGGGCGGGGCCGAGGGCGTCCGGGGCGTCGACCGTCTCGGTGTGCAGGCCGAACGGCTCGGCGAAGGCCGCGAGCCGGGGCAGCCGGTGCAGGTCGGTACCCAGCCACTCGCCCGTCTCGGCCGCCGCGCCGTCGGGGTAGAACCTGCGGTGGTTGAGGTTCATCGACTTGTAGACACGGTTGTTGAACACCACGATCAGCACGGGCACGTCGTACGCCTTGGAGGCGTCGTACGACGGGATGACCGGGTTGTAGGTGAACGCGCCGTCGCCGATGGTGAGGACGACGGGCCGGTCCGGAGCGGCGAGCTTGGCCCCGAGCGCGACCGCGATGCCCTGGCCGAGCCCGCCCTGCACGTAGAAGTACGAGTCGGGGTTCTCGGTGAGCAGATGGCGCCTGACGATCCGGCTGTGGGTGATGGTCTCGTCGACGACGATCGCGTTCCGGCCGGCGACCAGGGTGCGCAGGGTCGCCGCCACCAGCACGGGGTCGATGCCCTCGGCCCCTGCCGCCTTCGTCTCGGCGAGTTCCGCCGCGGCCCGCTCGGCCGTGCGGCGTTCGTCCTGGGCGGCGCGCCGCACCTCGACGGCCGCCGCGTCGAGGTCCTTCGCCCTCTTGGTGAGCTGGCGCAACGTGTTCGTCACGTTGCCCTCCAGGTAGCGGTCGGCGAAGAGCACCTGGTAGACGACGTGCGGACGCTGCGGCACCTCGTCGATCACGACGATCTTCGCCTTCGAGGGGCTGCGGCTCGGCGGGTAGAACGGGACCCGGCAGTTGACCAGCAGGATGAGGTCGGCCTCGTCCATCCACGGCCCGATGTCGCTGCCGGCGTGCAGCGGATGGGTGCGGGGGAAGTTGGCGCAGACCGCGGAGTCGGGTTCGACGACCGGGATGTTCCAGGCCTCGGCGAAGGCCAGCAGAGCCTCGAACCCGCCGGCCTCACGCCCCGCCGTCTCCGTGACGATCACGGGGTTGGCGGCCTCGCGGATCATCTGCGCGACCGGATCGACCTCCTCCGGCGAGCTGTGCGTCGAGCCCGGCAGGACGACGGGCTTGGCCTCGCGCCCGTCCCACTCCTCCAGCAGCACTTCCAGCGGGATGTTGAGGTAGGCGGGGCCCGCGGGAGCCCGCCACGCGAGCTCCGCGGCCCGGGTGATCATCCCGGGCAGGGTGTGCACGCTGGCGGCCTCGTTGGACCACTTGGTGAACGGCTGAGCGATGGTGTGCGGTCCGCCCACGATCGACAGGTTGCGGTACCACTGGCCGCCGGGGTCCTGGCCCGGCCCGTCCCCGTACGTGCTCGACTCCGAGGAGGTGACCACCATCGGGACTCCGGCGAGCAGCGCCCCGTGGACGGCCATCGATCCCTGGAGAAGGCCGGGGGCCGCGTGCAGCAGCACGGCCTGCGGACGGCGCTTGATGAGGCCGTATCCGGTGGCCATGCCGACCGCGACGGTCTCGTGCGTGAGGTCGAGGTACCGGGGGCACGGGACTCCGTCGCGGTGGCGGCGGGCCAGGGACTCCCACACCGGGGCCCACTCGGATCCCGATGAGCAGAAGATGTAGTCGGCGCCGACGGCGGTGCAGGCCGAGACGAAGGCATCCCCGCCGTCGGCGCCTGGCGTGTTCAAGGTGTCCGTCATCTCTGGTTCGTCCTCAGCCCTCGATCGGCCAGTCGAGGACCTCGGCGATGCCGCGGCCCATCATCCATTCAAGCTCCTCGGGCGTGAAGTCCCAGTGCTTGGTGAACTGCTCGATGGTGTCGGTGTAGCTGATGCCGTGACCGAGGAGGCGGGTGATGTCGGTGCCGTAGAAGCAGCGCTCGGGTCCCATCCGGTCGACCATCGTACGCACGTACTGCTCGATGTTGCTGTTCGGGAAGGGCTGCGTCGAGTAGCCCGGCAGCGCGGAGAGCTTCACGTAGATGTTCGGGTGCTCGTGCAGGTCAGCGGTCTCCTGGACCCAGTACCCGATGGCGTCGTCCACACAGCGGGCCATGATGCCCATGTGGTCGATGATGATCTTCAGGTCGGGGTGCCGGCCGGCGATCTCGCCGATCTCCTTCTTCCAGATCGGGGCGTGCACCATGGTGGGGGTCTTCAGCTCTTCGGCGATCGGCCAGTACCAGTCGTTGGTGCCGTCGATCATCCAGTTGCGGTCCTGCGGCCGGTGGAAGGTGAGCCGGGTTCCCTTGATGTGCGGGTTCTGAGAGAAGTCCTTCAGCATGGCCTTGCCCTCTTCGGGCTTGTTCTGGGGGATGCGGGCCATGATCCCGAAGCGGTCGGGGTGGGCCTCGCACGCCTCCAGGGCGTAGTCGATCCGGTCACCCTCCCAGGACGGCGGGAGGATCAGGGCCCGGTTGACGCCCGCCTCGTCCATCAGCTCGAGCGCCTCTTCGTAGCTGAAGGCCTCCTCACGGTGGCCGTTGAGGCGGATGCGCTCGCGAGCTCCGGGGACCCAGGGGCGGTCCGGGGTCTCTTCCTTCCAGACGTGGATCTGGGTGTCGACGACGAACATGGCGGTACCTCTTTCGATTCCGAGGAGTGGTGGGGTGCTACGGATGAGACGTTAGGCGGCCCGAGCGGGTCTGCCGATATCCACGCGTGCAAGCTGTTGTTGCACGAATAGGCGCAGTACAGAAGCGAGTTCAGTCCGAGGATCCGTCGCCGAACACGGTGTCCACGATGTGCTCGGCGATCGCCATCGAGGACGTCGCGGCGGGCGACGGCGCATTGCGCACGACGGTCACCGCGCCGACCCGGTGGATGCGGAAATCGTCGACGAGCGACCCGTCGCGGCCCAGCGCCTGGGCCCGCACGCCGGCGCCGCCGCGCCGGACGTCCCCGGCACCGATGTCGGGCACGTACCGCTTCGCGGCCTTCATGTAGGCGCGGGCGGACAGCGAGCCGCGCATCTCCTTGATGCCGGTGCGCCAGTGTTGACGGGCCAGATGCCAGGTGCCGGGGAAGGCGGCGATGCGCAGGAGTTCGCGGACGTCGACCTGGGTGCGGCGGTATCCCTCGCGGGCGAGGGCGAGGACGGCGTTGGGGCCGACCTCCACCTCGCCGGTGACGCGCCGGGTGAAGTGGACGCCGAGGAAGGGGTAGCGGGGGTCGGGCACGGGGTAGATCAGCCCGCGCACCATATGGGCCTTGTCCGGGCTCACCGTCATGTACTCGCCCCGGAACGGGATGATCCGGGGTTCGGCCCCGTCGTCGGCCAGTTCGGCGACGGTGTCGCTCTGCAGTCCGGCGCAGAGGACGAGACGGTCCACGGTGACGCTGTCGTCGCCGGAGGCGACTTCCAGACCGCCGTGGCCGAGCCGGGTCACACGGGTCACCGGGAAGCCGAGGCGCACCTCGCCGCCTGCGGCGACGATGTCGTCGGCGAAGGCACGGGCGATGGCGACGTAGTCGGTGACCGCGGTGCGCGGGGAGTGGATCGCGGCCTTGCCCACGGCGTGCGGTTCGATGTCGCGGATCTCGCCGGCCGTCACCTTGCGTACGCCGGGCACGTCGTTCGCCCGGGCGTTGGCGTAGAGGCCGTCCAGGCGGCTCAGTTCGTCGTCGCCGACGGCGACGACGAGCTTGCCGGACTCCTCGTACGGCAGCGACCTGTCCTGGCAGTACTCGCGCAGCAGGGCGGCGCCCCGGGTGCACAGCCGGGCCTTGAGGCTGCCGGGCGTGTAGTAGATCCCGGCGTGTACGACGCCGGAGTTGTGGCCGGTCTGGTGGGCGGCGACGCCGCTCTCCTTCTCCAGGACCACGACGCGGGTGCCGGGGCGGCGCAGGGCGATCTCGCGGGCGGTGGCGAGACCCACGATGCCGGCGCCGACGACGCCGATCGTCTCGTCAGCCATCGGCCCCTCCTCTCTGTTCGGGTGGTACGGGTGGTACGAGCGTCATACGCCGAAGTGGATCGCGACGGTCTTGACGCGGGTGTAGAAGCGAAGGGCTTCGGTGCCCTGCTCCTTGAAGGGCGACCCGGAGTCCCGGAACCCTCCGAAGGGGTGGTGGACGTCCCAGCCCGGGGTGGTCAGGTTGACCGCGATCTGCCCGCACTCGGCCCGGTCGGCGAAGCGGTGGGCGGCGCCCAGATCCCGGGTGAAGACGGCGGCGGCAAGTCCGAAGTCGGAGTCGTTCACCGCGTCGACGGCCTCGTCGAACGAGTCCACGGCACGCAGGGCGAGGACCGGGCCGAACACTTCGTCGCGCCAGATGTCCATGGCGGGCGTGACGTCCGCGAGGACGGTGGGGCGGACGAAGCAGCCGTGCTCGGGCAGCGCCTCCCCCGTGCCGGCCCCGCCCGCGATCACGGTCGCGCCCTGCTTGACCGCGCCCTCGACGGCCGCGAGCACGGCGTCGCGCTGACGGGCTCCGGACAGCGGCCCCATGGTCGTCCCCGCGTCGAGACCGGGTCCCGTGCGCAGGGCCGCGACCTCGACGAGCAGCAGCCGGGTGAACTCCAGGTACACGTCCCGCTGCACGATGACCCGGCTGGTGGCGGTGCAGCGCTGTCCGGCCTGGCCGAACGAGGCCGCCGCGACGGTCTTCGCGGCCTTGGGCAGGTCCGCGTCGGCGAGGACGACGGATGCGTTCTTGCCGCCCAGTTCGCCCTGGAAGCGGATGTTGCGGATGGCGAACCGCTCGCGCAGGCGGTCGCCGACCGCGTTGCCGCCGGTGAAGGTGACCGCGGCGATGCGCGGGTCGCCGAGCAGTGCCTCGCTGATCTCGCCGGTACGGCCGGTGATGACGTTCAGTACGCCTGCGGGCAGACCGGCGTCGTGCAGCGCACGGGCCAGGTGGAGTCCGGAGACGGGGGTCTCGGTGGCGGGCTTGAGCACCGCCGCGTTGCCGGCGGCCAGGGCGGGCGCGAGCTTGCGGGCCGGGGTGATCAGCGGGTCGTTCCAAGGGGTGATCGCCAGTACGACCCCGAGCGGCTCCTGCTGGGCGCTGGTGCGGGTGTCGGGGCGGACGTCGTTCAGCAGCGTGCCGTAGCCGCCGCGGCCCACGAGCGTGGCGTAGTACTCCAGGAAGTCGGCGGCCTTGAGCGCCTCGCCGCGCGCCTCGGCGCGGGTCTTGCCGTTCTCCGTGGCGATGTCGGCGGCGATCTCGTCGACGCGCTCCCGCAGCAGCCCGGCCGCGCGGCCGAGTACGGTGCCGCGCTCGATGGGGTTGGTGCGCCGCCAGAGCACCGCGCCCGCCTCCGCGGCGTCGTAGGCGCGGGTGACGTCCTCGGGGCTCAGCGCCGGGACGCGGAAGGCGGGGGCACGCAGGTCGGCGGGGTCGTGCACGTCGATCCACTCGCCGGAGGCCACCCACTCCCCGCCCAGGAGGGTTTCCACGGTACGCATCACAATCACTTCTTTCGTTCGCCGCGATGCGGTCGTCGCGGTCGCGGATCCGGTTTCGGGGAACCGCCTGTACGACACACCACCGGAGGGCACGGCGCACAGAGCCGGGACGGCAGTCATTGGTTGCACGTCGTGAGGGCCGCGGCGGGCTTGATCCGTGCTGGAATCGGCTGGCCCGAGGCGCAGTCGCGCACCACCGCAGGACCGAAAGAGAGACACCCATGGCGTACGCCGTCTTCGCCCACTACCGCTGCGAGCCCGCCGACGAGGCGACGGTGCGGGACGCACTGCTGAAGATGCGCGAGCACACCCGGAACGAGCCCGCGAACCGGGAGTACGAGGTGCACGCGCAGGAGGACGTACCGGGCGGCTTCGTGCTGTACGAGGTGTACGCCGACCGGGCGGGATTCGACGCGCACGCGTCGACGGACCACTTCGCGGAACTCATCGTCGCGACGGTGCGTCCGCTGCTGACGGACCGGACGGTGACGTTCGCCGAACGTCTCTGAGACCAGGTTCGGGAACGGCCGGGTAGCACCGCGGTGCTTACCGGCGCACCGGTGTGCCGGGTGAGAACATCGGCCAGCAGCCAGTCGCAGTCCACGCC
>NZ_JBEOVJ010000096.1:0-30056 GCF_040295435.1 Streptomyces sp. NPDC002809 | reverse complement strand
CCCCGTCCCACTAGACGCACCAGGTGCCGCGGCGGTCGATCACGGTGTCGAAGTCGTAGGAAGCGCTCACAGGTGCCCGCTCGATCGTGCGCGGGGCGAGGTCGGCGTTCTCCAGGATGTCCCGGAGGTGCTTCTCGGCGACCGGCAGCACGTCGGCGATCGTGATCTCGCGGCCGAGTTCGTAACTGAGCGACGTGACGCCGGCGTCCCGGATGCCGCAGGGCACGATCCGGTCGAACGAGGTGGTGTCCGGATTCACGTTGAGGGCGAACCCGTGCATGGTGACGCCCTTGGCGACCCGGATGCCGATCGCGGCCAGCTTGCGGTCCTCGCGGCGCTGGCCGGCGTTGGACGGGGCGTACTCGGGCCCGTTCAGCCGGGCGTCGAACTCCTCGTCCCGCAGCCGCGGGTCGAAGTCGAGGGAGAGTCCGCCGATCGCCGGTCGCTCCTCGACCGGGTCGCCGAGCACCCAGACGCCGCTGCGGCCCTCGACCCGGCTGGTCTCCACGCCGAACTCGGCCGCCGTGCGGATCAGCGCGTCCTCCAGCCGGCGGACGTGTGCGACGACGTCGACCGGACGCGGCAGCTTCTGGATCGGGTAGCCGACCAGCTGGCCCGGACCGTGCCAGGTGATCTTGCCGCCGCGGTCCACGTCGATGACCGGGGTGCCGTCCAGGGGGCGCTCGCTGTCGGCCGTGCGCCGGCCTGCCGTGTAGACGGGCGGGTGTTCCAGCAGCAGGCAGGTGTCGGGAACGGTGTCCTCGAACCGCGCCGCGTGCACCTCGCGCTGCTTCTGCCAGGCCTCCTGGTAGTCGACGGCATCCTCGCCGAATCCCAGACGGACGAACCGAAGCTCAGTCACGGAAGCAGCCTCTCTACTTGCGGCGCCGGGGCCGGGGGATGTCCCCGTCGGCACGTCACCATGCACCGAATCGCGCCTCCGGCCACTGTACGACCGGCTTCGGAGCGCAGGCCCGGCAGGTGGTTCCCGTCAGCGCCGCCCTCAATCCTCACACGATCGGATGAATGTGAAGCGAGAGTGGCCGGGGTTGCCCCGGTTGCCGCTAAATTCGCGCCGTTCCCCGGGGCCTGCCCAGCACCGCGACGCCGCGGGGAAACGTTCAGAGCAGGCCTCAGGGACTGCCCGCCCGGCCCCGAAGGCAGGAGACCGTACAGCTGATGTCGGAACGACCCCCGCAGCGCACCCCCAACCGCCGACTCGCCTCACTCATCACCGAGGCCGGGTTCTCCAACGCCGGCCTCGCCCGCCGGGTGGACCAGCTCGGTCTCGAACACGGCCTCGACCTGCGGTACGACAAGACCTCCGTGACCCGCTGGCTGCGCGGGCAGCAGCCTCGGGGCACCACACCCGCACTGATCGCCGAGGTCTTCACCCGGCGGCTCGGCCGCCGGCTCTCCGCGCAGGACCTGGGCCTGGACGCCTGCGCCCCCGTCTACGCCGGTCTGGAGTTCGCGGCCACCCCCGCCGAGGCGGTCGACATCGTCAGCGGACTGTGGCGCAAGGACTCCGGCAGTCATGTGGAGCTGCGGAAGATCGCCTTCACCCCGGCGGGCCTGGTCGTCCCCAGCCGGGACTGGCTGATCGGGCGGGCGGACGAGTGGGTGGGACGGACGGACGAAGCGGCAGCGGTGGCGGGCGGCACCGCCGGGGCGCACGGGGCCGCCCAGGCGCACCCCGGGCCGCGCACGGCGCCCGGAACGCACGGGACGCCCGGCAGCACGGCGAACGGGCAGCACAGCGGCGGGAGCGGCCCCGGAGGACCCGCCGGAGGGTCCGCGCCCGGGGTGCCCGAGCAGGGCGGCGCGCCCGGCCCCGGCGTCCGGCACGGCCTCCGTGGGCCCACACCGTCCCGGCCGGCCGGACCGCACGCGCCGGGCGGCTCCCCGGCGTCCCCCGGCCCCGGCGTTCCCCGGCAGCGGCAGGCCGAGCGGGGCTCCGGGCAGAAGGTCGGCAGCGGCGACGTCGCCGCCCTGCGCTCGGTCGCCGAGCTCTTTCGCACCCTGGACAACGCCTACGGCGGCGGTCACGCCAGACAGGCCCTCGTCCGGTACCTGGAGCACGAGACGGAGCCGATGCTGCGCGGTACGTACGGGGAGGCGACCGGGCGGCGGCTCTTCGCCGCAGCGGCCGATCTGACCCGGCTCGCCGGCTGGACCTCGTACGACATCGCGGCCCACGGGCTCGCCCAGCGCTACTTCGTCCAGGCGCTCCGGCTGGCCCAGGCCGCCGGTGACCGGGCCTACGGCAGCTTCGTCCTGATCACCATGAGCCGGCAGGCCGTCTACCTCGGGCACGGGCGCGAGGCGGTGCAGCTGGCGCGGGTGGCCCAGCAGGGAGTCGGCTCCTCCGCGCCCCACGCCGTACTGGCCCTGCTGCACGCGGTCGAGGCGCGGGGCCACGGCGTGCTCGGCGAGGCCAAGGCGTGCGTGGCCTCGCTCGCGCGGGCGGAACGCGCGCTGGAGGCCTCCCGCCCCGGCGACGAGGTGCCGTACTGGGCGCGCTACTTCGACGAGGCCCAGCTCGCCGACGAGTTCGGACACTGCCATCGCGACCTCCAGCAGTACCGGGCCGCCGCACAGCACGCGGAGCGCTCGCTCCAGCTGCGCGCGCCCGCGTACGCCCGCAGCCGGCTGTTCTGCCGCGTGGTCCTGGCCTCCGCCCGGCTCGGGCTCGGCGAGCTCGACCAGGCCTGCCGGCTGGGCGCGGAGGCCGCGCAGCAGGCCGCCGAGATGCGGTCGGTGCGCGCCACGGAGTACGTGCGTGACTTCGAGCGGCGCCTCGAACCCTTCCGCGACGCCGCCGCGGTCCGCGGCTACCGCGAGCGGGTGGCCGCGCTGGGATGAGGCCGCGCCCGGTGGGCGCGGCCCCGGACCGAGGGGCGCTACGCCGCCTCGGAGAGCGCCGTGGCGTCCTCCCCGGCAGGGCTCACCCCCAGGTCGGTGAGGATCGCCGCGGCCGCGCGACGGCCGGAGGACAGGGCCCCCTGGACCGTGCCGGTGTCGCGGTGGTCGCCGCACACGTACAGGCCGGCGAGCAGCCGGACCGGGCGCTGCGGGTCGTGCGGGGCCACCATCGCGGGCACCGCCTCCGGATCGTGGTGGGTGGCCAGCAGCTCCCAGTCGTCGGTGGGCGTGCCGTGGAGCGCCGCGAGGTGCGCGCGGACCGTCCGGTCCAGATCGGGCGGCGGGGTACCGAGCACCGTCGAGCTGATCAGGACCCGGCCGTGCGGGGCGCGCGCCGGATCGACCTCGCTCATCACCGCCGTGTGCGTGACCGGTCCCGAGCGGTCGGCGTCCAGGAGCAGAGAGGCGCCGGTCGGCGGGGGAGCGGGGGCGGTGTGGTGAAGCACCGTCACCGGGTGGAAGGAGGGCACGTGCAGACCGGGCAGCAGCTCGGCCGCCGCGCCCGCGCCGGTCGCGAGCAGCAGGGAGCGGCAGCCCAGTTCGCCGTGTTCCTTGGTGCGCACCGAGGTGATGTCCGCCGCCGTGACGTGCACGCCGGTCCGTACGGTGCCGGGCGGCAGCGTGGCCGCGAGCAGTTCGGGCAGCGTGGCCGAACCTCCCGACGGTACGCAGAGCCTGCCGCTCGCGTAGCCGCGCAGCGCGAGATCGGCGCACCGGCTCGACGTGGTGAGCGCGGGGTCGCTGAGCAGCGCCGTGAGCAGGGGGCGCACGAAGCCGTTGAGCGTCCGGGCGGACAGGCCGCGGCCGGACAGGGCGTCGAGCGCGGCCCGTTCGGGCCGGGCCATGATGCGGGCCCGGGGGGTGGCCGCGAGCCGGGCCAGCGCCACGCCGAGCCGGGCCTGGTCGATCGCCCCGCCCATGGCGCCGGTGAGGCTCCCTCCCTGGGGCGCCCGGGGGGCGCTTGCGAGGGCGCGCGCTGCCTTGAATGCGCCCCGCGCGCTGCGTGAGCCCCGGGGGCTGCGTATCTCCCCGGTCCGGTACCGGCGGCCCTCGCTGTGGACGAGTACGCCGGGGTCGAAGTTCCGCAGGACGAGTCCGTCCAGTCCTGCTGTCGAGTACAGCTCCGGATACGAGGTGTTGAGAAGCGGTCCGATGTGGTCGAGCCGGAACCCGTCGACCTCGTCGGTCATCATCCGGCCGCCGACCCGGGGGCCGGCCTCCAGGACACTGACGCTCACTCCCGCACTGGTCAGTCGGTGGGCCGCTGACAGGCCGGCGATCCCGGCCCCGATGATGACGACGTCCGCGTGGTGTGCCGTGCTGAGCACGTGGCCCTCCCCGAGTCGGCGCAACTGGTGGGAGGGTTTTGCCCTCAACAGGCCACCGGAATGCGCGAGTTCGGCATGATGCTAGGAGGGTGGCGGGATCGCGCGCAGTCGCGCGCGGGCCGGGGCACCGGTGCACGGGGTCGCGCGTTCGTCCGAATCCCGCGACGGAACGCGGCTCCCGGAGCGCGGGATCAGCGCAGAGCGGCCCGGATGGCGGCGTCGATCCCGGGGAAGGCGAAGGCGAATCCCGAGTCCAGCAGCCGCCCAGGCAGCACCCGCTGACTGCCCAGCACGTCCTCGGCGAAGTCGCCCAGGGCGATCCGCAGCGCCGGTGCGGGAGCGGTGAACAGGGTGGGCCGACGCAGGACCCGGCCCATCGCCGCCGTCACCTCGCCGTTGGTGACCGGGTCCGGCCCGGTCAGATTCACCGCTCCCGACAGCTCCGGGGTGTCCAGGACGTGCCGCAGCGCCGCGATGTGGTCGTGCAGAGCGATGAAGCTCCAGTACTGCCGCCCGTTGCCGAGCCGGCCGCCGAGCCCCGCGCGAAACAGCGGGAAGAGCCGCCCCCAGGCGCCGCCCTCCCGGGCGACGACCAGTCCGGTGCGCGCGTGCACGGTCCGCACCCCGGCCTCCTCCGCGGCGGCCGTGGCCCCCTCCCACTCCACGCACACCGACGGCAGGAAACCGTCGCCGGGCGGTGCGCCCTCGTCGACCGCGCGGTCCCCGGTGTCGCCGTAGAAGCCGATCGCGGACCCGGACAGCAGCACCTTCGGCGGTTCGTCCAGCGAGGCGACGGCCGCCGCGATCGCGGCCGTGCCCAGCACCCGGCTGTCCCGGATCTCCCGCTTGTACGCCTCGGTCCAGCGGTGGTCGCCGACCCCGGCCCCGGCGAGATGGACGACGGCGTCACAGCCCACCAGCCCCGCCACGTCCACGTATCCCCGCTTGGCGTCCCACTCCACCTCGTCGCCCGTCCGTGCCGGGCGCCGGACCAGCCGGACCACCTCGTGCCCGTCGGACCGCAGCGAGCGCACCAGCGCCGCTCCGATGAGTCCGGTCGATCCGGTGACAGCGATACGGGAGTGCGGCATGGGGCCATCCTGCCCCATATGCCGCCGAAGAGGCGTGGCACAGTGACGCCCATGGCTGAGTCCTTCGACCTTCCCGTACCCCGCGTCCGCTCCGCCGTCCTCGACGACGGCCCCGCCCTCGGGGAGCTCGACCGCAGCACCTGGTCGACGCTGCACGCCGTGCAGCCGCGCCCGCAGCCGCCGTACGAGCCGTTCTTCGACGACCGGCACCGGCCGCAGGACGTCCTGGTGGCCGACGCGGTGAACGCGGCGGGCGAGACGGTCGTCGCCGGGTACGTCCGCATCGTGCCGCCCACGCCGCTGGCCTGCAACGCGCACGTCCGGCAGATACAGGGCCTCGCGGTGGCCGGCTGGGCACGGGGCCGAGGTCTGGGCCGCACGCTGATAGGCGCGGCGTGCCTGGCGGCGCGCCGCCAGGGGGCGAACCGGATCACCCTGCGGGTGCTGGGTCACAACGCGCCCGCCCGTGCGCTGTACGAGGCGGAGGGGTTCACCGTCGAGGGCGTCCTGCCCGGCGAGTTCTTCCTCGGCGGGCGCTACGTGGACGATGTGATGATGGGCCGGCCGCTCACCCCGTGACCGGGGCCCGGACGGCCGCGCTCACCCTGCGCCGAACCGCTGCCACAGCGCGGGCAGTCGCGCCGCCAGGGCCGCGTCGTCCTCGAAGCCGAACGGGGTGCCCTCCGGTTCGGCGGTCTGGGGCGGCAGTCCGAGATCCGGCGCGACCACCCCGGTGAGCTGCTCGTACGCCTCGTCGGCGGCGTAACCCAGCTCCTCCGCGTCGCCGTCCAGCTCCTCGTCGAAGTCGTCGAGGAGTTCGGCCAGGCTGTCCGGATCGTGCACCGCACCCTCGAAGACCTCCCGGCCCTGGCCGATCAGCCAGCAGCGGAAGTAGTCGAAGGCGTCGTCGCTCGCCCCGCCGAGCAGCACACTGGCTGCCGCCCACAGGTCCCATCGGTACGCACGGTTGTAGCGGGCCTCGAAGTGCCGGGCGAAGTCCAGCACGGAATCGGGATCGAGCTGCACCAGCCGTTCGACGAGCAGGTCGGCATGGTCCTCGGGGTCGCCGTCGGCGGCCTCGCGGGTGCTGTCGACGATCTCCCAGAATTCCGTCTCGTCCATCACGGGTCCAGCATCTGCCCCGGAGACGGCCGATGCACGCGGAGACGCCGAAATGAAGCCTTACGGCCTCACATAGAGCGCATGAAGGGCTTCGGCGGCCGCCGCGAACCTGCTGCGCAGGGCGGCCGGTTCCAGGATCTCCAACTCCGGTCCCAGGGCCAGCAGCTGACCGTACGCGACATCCAGGGACTCGACCGGCAGCGTGACCGTGGTCCATCCGTCGTGGCCGGGCGGACCGGCCGCGTCCAGGGCGTCCCGGGCGGCGACGCGGTCCACTGCGTGCGGCAGCCGGCGCACGGCCGTCTCCGAGAGCCGCAGCGTCACCTCGGTCCGCAGGATCGAACGGGCGAACCCCGCCGCGCGCTCGTCCCAGAACGCGGGCAGATCGAAGCTCTCGTCCCGGACGAACCGGGTGTCCGACACGGTCATCGCCGTGAAGCGGTCGATCCGGTACACCCGGAAGTCGTCTCCCGCGCGGGCGCAGAGGTACCAGACCCCGGCCTTCAGGACGAGCCCGTACGGTGCCAGCTCGCGCTCGGCTCCGGCGTCCCGGCCGGCCCGGCGGTAGCGGGCGAGGACCGTGCGGTCGTCCCACACGGCCTCGGCGACGACGGGCAGGAGCGCGGGGGTGGCCGGTTCCTGGTACCAGCCGGGTGCGTCCAGGTGGAAGCGCTGGGAGGCGGTGGCGGAGGCGTCCCGCAGGGACGGCAGGAGGGCCGCCGACACTTTCAGCCGGGCGGCGGACGCCGCGTCCTCCAGGCCCATCTCGCGCAGCGCGGAGGGCAGGCCTGAGAGGAAGAGGGCCTCGGCCTCGTCACGGGCGAGACCGGTGAGCCGCGTGCGGTACCCGCCGACGAGCCGGTACCCGCCGGCCCGTCCCCGGTCTGCGTAGACCGGGACCCCGGCCTCGGAGAGCGCTTGGGCGTCCCGGGTGATGGTCCGCTCGGACACCTCCAGCTCCTGGGCGAGCTCGGCGGCGGTCATGGCGGGGCGGGACTGCAGAAGCAGCACCATTCTGATGAGCCGGGCAGCACGCATGCGGCCATTGTGGCCGCGCCTGGGGGTGCGTGTGGCACGGGCCCGACCGGGGTGCGGCCTCAAGCACCGGCCGGGCCCAGGGAATGTCCTCAAGCAACGACCGGCCGGGTTCAGGAGATGCGTTCAGGTACAGGCTGGGCTCGGGAGATGCCTTCAAGCACCGGCCGGGCTCAGGAGACGCCTTGAAGTGCCGGCCGGGCCCGGAAACGTCCTCGATCGCCGGCCGGGCTCGGAAATCGAGCCCGGCCGGCGATCGAGGAGAAGGCCTGTGCCGGAGCGGGGCGTACGCGTGCGGAGGACGGGGAGCGGGCAGGCCCGCGCCGCGTCCTCCGGGCGTCGTCAGAGCCCGTAGCGCTCGCGGGCTTCCTTGACCGCCGACGCGGGCACCTCGCCGCGGCGGGCCAGCTGGGCCAGGGCCGCGACAGCGATCGACTGCGGGTCGACGCCGAAGTGGCGGCGGGCCGCGTCACGGGTGTCGGAGAGGCCGAAGCCGTCCGTGCCGAGCGAGGTCCAGTCCTGCTCCACCCACTGGCTGATCTGGTCCGGCACCTGGCGCATCCAGTCGCTGACCGCCAGGACCGGGCCCGGTGCGCCTTCCAGCGCCTGGGTCACGTACGGCACCCGCAGCTCACCGCGGAGCAGCGCCTCGTCGCACTCCAGCGCGTCGCGGCGCAGCTCGCCCCACGAGGTGGCGGACCAGACGTCGGCCGTGACACCCCAGTCCGCGGCCAGCAGCTCCTGGGCCTCCAGGGCCCAGTGGATCGCCGTACCCGAGGCCAGCAGCTGGGCGCGAGGCGCGTCCGCCTTCGCGGGCGTGCCCTCCTTGAAGCGGTAGAGGCCCTTGAGGATGCCCTCCTCGATGCCTTCCGGCATCGCGGGCTGCGGCTTCGGCTCGTTGTAGACCGTCAGGTAGTAGAAGACGTTCTCGGCCTCGGGGCCGTACATCCGGCGCAGACCGTCCTGGACGATCACCGCGATCTCGTACGCGAACGCGGGGTCGTAGTTGAGCGACGCCGGGTTCGTGGACGCGATCAGGTGCGAGTGGCCGTCCGCGTGCTGGAGGCCCTCGCCCGTCAGCGTCGTACGGCCCGCCGTGGCGCCGACCACGAAGCCGCGGCCGAGCTGGTCGCCGAGCTGCCAGAACTGGTCGCCCGTACGCTGCCAGCCGAACATCGAGTAGAAGATGTAGAACGGGATCATCGGCTCGCCGTGCGTCGCGTACGACGTGGAAGCGGCGATGAAGTCGGCCATGGCGCCGGCCTCGGTGATGCCCTCGTTGAGGACCTGGCCGTCCTTGGCTTCCTTGTAGTACATCAGCTGGTCGCGGTCGACCGGGTCGTACGTCTGGCCCAGCGGCGAGTAGATGCCGGCCGACGGGAACAGCGCCTCCATGCCGAAGGTGCGGGCCTCGTCGGGGACGATCGGAACCCAGCGCTTGCCGGTCTCCTTGTCCCGCATCAGGTCCTTGGCCAGACGGACGAACGCCATCGTGGTGGCCAGCTCCTGCTTGCCGGAGCCCTTCTTCAGCGCGGCGAACGCACGCTCCTCGGGCTGCGGCAGCGCCACCGCGTGCACCCGGCGGGCCGGGGCGGGGCCGCCGAGGGCGGCACGGCGCTCCTGGAGGTAGCGGACCTCGGGGGAGTCGGCGCCCGGGTGGCCGTACGGCACCAGGCCCTCGTCCAGTTTCGCGTCCGGGATCGGCAGCTCCAGCAGGTCGCGCATGGCGCGGAACTGCTTGCCGTCCAGCTTCTTCATCTGGTGGTTGGCGTTGCGCGACTCGAAGCCCGGGCCGAGCGTGTAGCCCTTCACCGTCTGCGCCAGGATCACCGTCGGCGCACCCTTGTGCGCAAGTGCCGCCCGGTAGGCCGCGTACACCTTGCGGGCCTCGTGGCCGCCGCGCGAGGTGTGGAAACACTCGGCGATCTTCGCGTCGGTGAGCAGCTTCGCCAGCTCGGCGAGCGCGGGCTCGGTGCCGAAGAAGTGCTGGCGGATGTAGGCGACGTCGCGGGTGGCGTACGTCTGGAACTGCGCGTCCGGGACCTCACGGAGCCGACGCACCAGCGCACCCGTGGTGTCGAGCTGGAACAGCTCGTCCCAGGCGGTTCCCCAGAGCGTCTTGACGACGTTCCAGCCGGCGCCGCGGAAGGCGCCCTCCAGCTCCTGGACGACACGGAAGTTGGCGCGGACCGGACCGTCGAGGCGCTGCAGGTTGCAGTTGATGACGAAGGTCAGGTTGTCGAGCTGCTCGCGCGCCGCGAGGGCGAGGGCGGCTGTCGACTCGGGCTCGTCCATCTCGCCGTCGCCCAGGAAGGCCCAGACGTGCGAGTTCGACGTGTCCTTGATGTTGCGGTTGGCCAGGTAGCGGTTGAAGCGCGCCTGGTAGATGGCCGACAGCGGGCCGAGGCCCATCGACACGGTGGGGAACTCCCACAGCCAGGGCAGCCGCCGCGGGTGCGGGTAGGACGGCAGACCGTCGCCGCCCGCCTCCTGGCGGAAGTTGTCGAGCTGCTGCTCGCTGAGCCGGCCGTCGAGGAAGGCGCGGGCGTAGATGCCGGGGGAGGCATGGCCCTGTATGTAGAGCTGGTCGCCCGAGCCGTCCCCCTCCTTGCCGCGGAAGAAGTGGTTGAAGCCGGTCTCGTACAGCCAGGCCGCCGAGGCGAACGTGGCGATGTGACCGCCGACGCCGAAGCGGGAGCCACGGGTCACCATCGCGGCCGCGTTCCAGCGGTTCCACGCGGTGATCCGCGATTCCATCTCCAGGTCGCCGTCGAAGGCGGGCTCCGCGGCGGTGGGGATGGAGTTGACGTAATCGGTCTCCAGCAGCTTGGGCAGCGCGAGACCGGCGCCCTCGGCGTGCTGGAGCGAGCGGCGCATCAGATACGCGGCACGGTGCGGGCCCGCGGCCTTGGTGACGGCATCCAGGGAGGCCGCCCATTCAGCGGTCTCCTCCGGGTCGCGGTCCGGGAGCTGGTCGAGCTCGCTCGGAAGCTTTCCTACGGGGTCGGTCATGATCGCCGCCTTCCGGTGAGGAGGGGGGTGGAGAAGTCCCTGACTGGCAGGACAGGGCGATGGGGCCGGTGGGCCCGCGGAGTGAACTGTAAGGCTCCGATCGATGATCGATCAAAGGATGAAAGGCAAAACTTCTCGATATCGAGAAAAGTGGCATGGGGTGCCGCGAAATGGGGCACGGAGTGACGGGACCTATCAGGCAAAAGGGGCGCCCGCCTGCACAGGCGAGCGCCCCTCACGACACATGCGCACCGCGCGGAGCGCCGGCCTCAGGCGCGCGGGGCGCAGCCGAGTACATGGGCCTTGACCAGCACCCCGATGTCCGGGTCCTTCCGCAGGAACGCCTCGATGAGCGCCTCGTGCTCCTCGGCGTACGACTTCTGCACCGTGCCCAGCCAGCGGATCGAGAGCGCCGTGAACACCTCGATGCCCAGCCCCTCCCAGGTGTGCAGCAGGACGGCGTTGCCGGCCGCCCGGACCATCTCGCGGTGGAACCCGACCGTGTGGCGCACCTGCGCCTCGCCGTCGGCCAGCCGGTCCGCCTCGTACAGGGCCGTCACGTGCGGGGCGAGCAGCGAGCAGTCCTCGCCGAGCCCCGGGGCCGCGAGCTCGGCGGCGATCTGCTCCAGCCCGGCCCGTACCGGGTAGCTCTCCTCCAGGTCGGCCGCGGTGAGGTTGCGGACCCGGACGCCCTTGTTGGGCGCAGACTCGATCAGCCGCAGCGTCTCCAGCTCCCTCAGCGCCTCGCGCACGGGCGTCTGGCTGACTTCCAGCTCGGTGGCGATCCGCCGCTCCACGATCCGCTCGCCCGGCTTCCAGCGCCCGCTGACGATCCCGTCCACGATGTGCTCGCGGATCTGTTCGCGCAGCGAGTGGACGACGGGCGGGGTCATGAGGGGCTCCTTCGGGGCAAACCGGTGCTGCCTGCGCCAACTCGGCTGCCGGAGCGACCGGTGGTGTCTAGACAATACGGCGGCGCCCCCGTCCGGGAGTGTTCCGGACGGGGGCGCCGCTGGTGAGGCTGGTTACAACCGCGTTGTTCAGAGGCCGAGCTCGACCTCGAACTCACCGGCCTCCAGGATCGCCTTGACCGCGGTCAGGTAGCGGGCGGCGTCCGCGCCGTCCACCAGACGGTGGTCGTAGGAGAGCGAGAGGTACGTCATGTCGCGGACGCCGACGACGGTGCCCTCCTCGGTCTCGATGACCGCGGGACGCTTGACGGTGGCGCCGATGCCCAGGATGGCTGCCTGGTTCGGCGGCACGATGACGGTGTCGAACAGCGCACCGCGCGAGCCGGTGTTGCTGATGGTGAAGGTGGCACCGGACATGTCGTCCGGCGTCAGGCCGCCACCGCGGGCCTTGCCGGCCAGCTCGGCGGTCTTCTTCGAGATACCGGCGATGTTGAGGTCGCCCGCGCCCTTGATGACCGGGGTCATCAGGCCCTTCTCGGCGTCCACGGCGATGCCGATGTTCTCCGAGTCGAAGTACGTGATCGTGCCTTCGTCCTCGTTGATCCGGGCGTTGACGACCGGGTGGGCCTTCAGCGCCTGGGCGGCGGCCTTGACGTAGAACGGCATCGGGGAGAGCTTGACGCCCTCACGGGCCGCGAAGCCGTCCTTCGCCTTGTTCCGCAGCTTCATCAGCTTGGTGACGTCGACCTCGACGACCGAGGTCAGCTGGGCCTGCGAGTGCAGCGCCTTCATCATGTTGTCGCCGATGACCTTGCGCATGCGGGTCATCTTGACCGTCTGACCGCGCAGCGGGGACACCTCGAGCTTCGGCGCCTTGGAGGCGGCCGGAGCAGCGGCGGCCGGAGCCGGGGCGGCAGCGGCGGCCTTGGCGGCCTCCGCGGCGGCCACTACGTCCTGCTTGCGGATACGGCCACCGACGCCGGTGCCCTTGACCGCGCCCAGGTCGACGCCGTTCTCGGCGGCGAGCTTGCGGACCAGCGGCGTGACGTACGCGCCGTCGTCACCGGAGTTCGCGGCCGGAGCGGCCGGAGCGGCCGGAGCGGCCGGAGCCACGGGGGCGACCGGAGCCGGAGCCGGGGCAGCGGCGACGGGTGCCGGAGCAGCCGGGGCCGGAGCGGCGGCGGGCGCGGCGGGAGCCACCGGAGCCGGCGCCGGAGCGGCCGGTGCGGGGGCGGCCGGAGCCGGAGCCTCGGCGGGGGCCGGGGCAGCGGCCGGAGCCGGAGCGGCAGCAGCCGGAGCAGCGGCCGGGGCGGCACCGGGAGCACCGATGACGGCGAGCTTGGCGCCGACCTCGGCGGTCTCGTCCTCGGCGACGACGATCTCCAGCAGCACACCGGAAACCGGGGCCGGGATCTCGGTGTCGACCTTGTCCGTGGAGACCTCGAGGAGGGGCTCGTCCTCGGTGACCTCCTCGCCGACCTCCTTCAGCCAGCGGGTGACGGTGCCCTCGGTGACGCTCTCGCCGAGCGCCGGGAGGGTGACGTCGGTGCCGGAGGCACCACCGGCGGGGGCGGCGGCGGCCGGGGCCTCGGCCGCGGGGGCCGGAGCGGCGGCGGGGGCCTCGGCGGCCGGTGCCGGGGCCGGGGCGGCCTCGGGCTCGGCGGCCGGAGCCGCAGCGGCCGCGGGGGCGCCCGTGCCGTCGTCGATGACGGCCAGCTCGGCGCCGACCTCGACGGTCTCGTCCTCGGCGACCTTGATGGAGGCCAGGATGCCGGAGGCGGGGGCCGGGATCTCGGTGTCGACCTTGTCGGTCGACACCTCGAGCAGCGGCTCGTCGGCCTCGACGCGCTCGCCCTCGGCCTTCAGCCAGCGGGTGACAGTGCCCTCGGTGACGCTCTCGCCGAGCGCCGGAAGGGTTACGGAA
Organism: Streptomyces sp. NPDC002809; assembly: GCF_040295435.1. NCBI lineage: Bacteria > Bacillati > Actinomycetota > Actinomycetes > Kitasatosporales > Streptomycetaceae > Streptomyces > Streptomyces sp. NPDC002809. Next base: position 16,708 of record NZ_JBEOVJ010000096.1, on the reverse strand, counting down.
ACCGACATGGTTTCAGTTGCTCCTAACGAAAATGCGGAAGTGGTCGGTCGTCGCGCCCGGTCGACTGGATCAGTCGTGGGAGTGCAGGGGCTTGCCGGCCAGGGCCAGGTGGGCCTCGCCGAGCGCCTCGCTCTGGGTCGGGTGGGCGTGGATGAGCTGCGCGACCTCGGCCGGCAGCGCCTCCCAGTTGTAGATCAGCTGGGCTTCGCCGACCTGCTCGCCCATACGGTCACCGACCATGTGGACGCCGACCACGGCACCGTCCTTGACCTGGACGAGCTTGATCTCGCCCGCGGTCTTGAGGATCTTGCTCTTGCCGTTGCCCGCGAGGTTGTACTTCAGCGCGACGACCTTGTCCGCGCCGTAGAGCTCCTTGGCCTTGGCCTCGGTGATGCCGACAGAGGCGACCTCGGGGTGGCAGTACGTCACCCGGGGGACACCGTCGTAGTCGATCGGGACGGTCTTGAGACCGGCCAGCCGCTCGGCGACCAGGATGCCCTCGGCGAAGCCGACGTGGGCGAGCTGGAGCGTCGGGGCCAGGTCGCCCACGGCCGAGATCGTCGGAACGTTCGTCTGCATGTACTCGTCGACGAGGACGTAGCCGCGGTCCATCGCGACGCCGGCCTCCTCGTAGCCGAGACCCTGCGAGACCGGGCCGCGGCCGATCGCGACCAGCAGCACCTCCGCCTCGAAGGTCTTGCCGTCGGCGAGGGTCACGCGGACGCCGTCCTGCGTGTACTCGGCGCCCTGGAAGAACGTACCGAGGTTGAACTTGATGCCGCGCTTGCGGAACGCGCGCTCGAGAAGCTTCGAGCTGTTCTCGTCCTCGACCGGCACGAGGTGCTTGAGGCCCTCGATGATCGTGACGTCGGTGCCGAAGGACGTCCACGCCGAGGCGAACTCGACGCCGATGACGCCGCCGCCCAGGACGATGGCGGACTTCGGGACGCGGTCCAGCTTCAGCGCGTGGTCCGAGGAGATGATGCGGTTGCCGTCGATCTCCAGGCCCGGGAGCGACTTCGGCACGGAGCCGGTCGCCAGGAGCACGTGGCGGCCCTGGATGCGCTGGCCGTTCACATCCACCGAGGTGGCGGAGGAGAGACGTCCCTCACCCTCGATGTAGTGCACCTTGCGGGAGGCGATGAGACCCTGCAGACCCTTGTACAGGCCCGAGATCACATCGTCCTTGTACTTGTGGACGGCCTCGATGTCGATGCCCTCGAAGGTGGCCTTGACGCCGAACTGGCCGGCTTCGCGTGCCTGGTCGGCGATCTCGCCGGCGTGCAGCAGGGCCTTCGTGGGAATGCAGCCGTTGTGCAGGCAGGTGCCGCCGACCTTGCCCTTCTCGATCAGAGCGACGTCCAGGCCCAGCTGCGCTCCGCGCAGGGCCGCGGCATAACCGCCGCTACCACCGCCGAGGATCACTAGGTCGAAAACGGTGCTGGCGTCGTTCGCCACGTCACGTCCTCCATGCATGTGCGCCGTATGCCGGGCCCCGTCATCGGGGTGTGACCGGCCGGTCGGCTGGTGTTCGGCCGCTTTTGTCATTCGGCCCTGTGGTGGGGGCCCTGTCCTGCCGAGAACCCATCTTCGCACTTGTTGACGGTGGGCGGGACGCGGGGCCCGTGTCTGAGACGGATGATCGTCCGTCCCGGTGGGTTACCGCTGCGTAGGGACAGGCTGATTCCGTCGGGTTTCGTCGAGAGCGAAACCGCCCGGACCCTGCCGCGGTGCCGTGGGGGGAACACGTACGGCCCCGGACGTATGCCCGGGGCCGTACGTCATGTGCGAACTCAGCCGAGGTCTCCGGCCGCGGTGCGCTCCGCCAGCTTCACCAGGGTGCGGACCGCGGATCCGGTGCCGCCCTTCGGCGTGTAGCCGTACGGGGCGCCCTCGTGGAAGGCCGGGCCCGCGATGTCCAGGTGCGCCCAGGCGATGCCCTCGCCCACGAACTCCTGCAGGAACAGACCGGCCACCAGGCCGCCGCCCATCCGCTCGCCCATGTTGGCGATGTCGGCGGTCGGGGAGTCCATGCCCTTGCGGAGGTCGGCCGGGAGCGGCATCGGCCAGGAGGCCTCGCCGACCTCTTCGGCGATCTCGTGGATCGAGGTACGGAAGGCGTCGTCGTTCGCCATGATGCCGAAGGTGCGGTTGCCCAGGGCCAGCACCATCGCGCCGGTCAGGGTCGCCACGTCGACGATCGCGTCCGGGTTCTCCTCGGAGGCGCGGGTCAGCGCGTCGGCGAGGACGAGCCGGCCCTCGGCGTCCGTGTTGAGGACCTCGACGGTCTTGCCGCTGTACATGTGCAGCACGTCACCGGGGCGGGTGGCGTTGCCCGACGGCATGTTCTCGGCGAGCGCGAGCCAGCCGGTGACGTTGACCCGCAGGCCCAGACGGGCGGCCGAGACGACGGCGGCGAACACGGCGGCGGCGCCGGCCATGTCGCACTTCATCGTCTCGTTGTGGCCGGCCGGCTTCAGCGAGATGCCGCCCGAGTCGTAGGTGATGCCCTTGCCCACAAGGGCCAGGGTCTTCTCCGCCTTCGGGTGCGTGTAGGCGAGCTTCACCAGGCGCGGGCCGCGGGCCGCGCCCTGGCCGACGCCCAGCAGGCCGCCGTAGCCGCCCTTGACGAGGGCCTTCTCGTCGAGCACCTGCACCTTGATGCCGTGCTCCTTGCCCGCGGCGGTGGCCACGGCGGCGAAGGACTCGGGGTACAGGTCGTTCGGCGGGGTGTTGATCAGGTCACGGGCGCGGTTGATCTCCTCGGCGACCGCGACGGCGCGCTCGGCGGCGGCCTTGAACGCCTTGTCACGCGGCTTGGCGCCCAGCAGGGCGATCTCGCCGAGCGGCAGCTTCGGGCCGTTGTCCTTGGCGCCCTTGGGGGCGAGCTTGTTCTCGCCGCCCTGGTAGGCGGTGAAGGCGTACGCGCCCAGCAGCGCGCCCTCCGCGATGGCCTCGGCGTCCTCGACGGAGCCGATGGGCAGCGCGAAGCCGGCCTTCTTCGAGCCGTTGAGCGAGCGGGCGGCACTGCCCGCGGCGCGGCGGAGCGCCTCGGCGTCGTACGCGCCGTCCTTCTCCGGGACCGGGCCGAGTCCGGCCGCGATGACGACCGGGACCTTCAGGCCGTCGGGCGCGGGGAGCTTGGTCAGCTCGCCCTCGGCACCCGAGGCGCCCAGGGTCGCCAGGACGGTGGCGAGCTTCCCGCCGAACGCCTTGTCGACGGCCTCGGAGCCCGGTGCGAGGACCAGGTCACCGGACTTGGAGCCGGCGCCCTTGGCGACGCCGACGACGAGCGCGTCGGCGCGCAGCGTCGCCGCACCGGCAGTGCTGAGAGTGAGAGCAGTCACGGTGGTGAAATCTCGCTTCCGTTGAGTTCTTTGTCGGACTGTGCTGGTCGAGGGGTGGCCGACCGTGCCCGGCGCATCGTAGACGCCGCCGCGATGTGCCGGGAATGAGCCTACGCGCGCCTTTGCTGCCCGATTACGGCGGCGGGCCGTCAGTGCGCCGGAGCCGTCGTACGGTTGTCCCGCCGGGATGATCTTCCCGGCGGAACGTACCGTGGCCGCAACGGCGTTGGCGGACGTCCTGCGGACGAGGGAGAACGATGAACGACCGGATGGCCGCACGGGTGACCGGCCGGCCGGTGGCGCTGCCCGTCACCGTACTGATTCTGTTGGTGATGCTGGCCGGCTGCACCTCGGCACCCGGATCCGCGCCGTCGGCCTCCCCCTCCGGGCGGTCCGCCGCGCCGCGCTGGCAGCCGGAGCCGGGCACCGACTGGCAGTGGCAGCTCTCCGGCCGGCTGGACACGACGGTGGACGCCCCGGTGTACGACATCGACGGCTTCGACCACGATGCGGCGCAGGTGGCGGAGCTGCACCGCAAGGGGCGCAAGGTCATCTGCTACCTGTCCACGGGAGCCTGGGAGGAGTTCCGCCCGGACGCGGCGAGGTTCCCCACGGCGGTCCTCGGCAAGGGCAACGGCTGGAAGGGGGAGCGCTGGCTCGACATCCGGCGCACCGACGTCCTGGAACCGTTGATGGAGAGCCGGATCTCCATGTGCGCGAAGAAGGGCTTCGACGCGGTCGAGCCCGACAACATGGACGGCTACCGCAATCCGAGCGGCTTCCCGCTGACCGCTGCCGACCAGTTGCGCTACAACCGGCTCATCGCTCGCGTCGCGCACCGCCACCACCTCGCCGTCGGCCTGAAGAACGACCTGCCCCAGATTCCCGAACTGGTGGGTGACTTCGACTTCGCGGTCAACGAACAGTGCGCCCAGTACGAGGAGTGCGAGGAGCTCTCCCCGTTCGTGAAGGCGGGCAAGGCGGTCTTCCACGTGGAGTACGAGCTGCCGGTGGCCCGGTTCTGCGCGCAGTCCCGGAAGCTGGGGCTGAGCTCGCTGCTCAAGAAGTACGAGCTCGGCGTCTGGCGTGTGCGGTGCCCGGCGGCCGGGGCCTGACGGGAGCCCGGCCGGGCTTCCGGCCGAGAGCTCAGCCGAGGGCCAGGCCCACCAGCGTCACCGTCGCGGCCGTCTCCGCCAGCGCGCCGAACACGTCCCCGGTCACGCCGCCGAAGCGCCGCACGCAGTGCCGCAGCAGCAACTGGGCCACCGCGAGCGCGGCCAGGGCGGCGAGGGCGTACCGCAGTGCCCCGTACCCGCCCAGCAGCGCACCGGCGCCCGCGCAGACCGCCACCGCCGCGGCTGCGGCCGCCACCGCGCCCGCGGCCGGCACCGTGCCCGCGACCGCGGCGCCCAGCCCCTCCGGGCGGGCCGCCGGGACGCCGCGGCGGGAGGCCAGCGTGAGCGCGAGCCGGGCGACGACGCCGGACGCGGCGGCGGCCACCGCACCCTGCGCCCAGCCCTGCGCGTACAGCTGCTGAAGGACCGCCACCTGCGCGAGCAGCACGAACAGCAGGGTGATCACGCCGAATGGCCCAATGTCCGACTGCTTCATGATCCGCAGCGCGTCGTCGGCCGGCTTGCCGCTGCCCAGACCGTCGGCGGTGTCCGCGAGGCCGTCGAGGTGCAGCCCCCGGGTGAGGGCCGCCGGCACCGCGGCGGAGGCGACCGCGGCGAGCAGCGGCCCCGAGCCGAACAGCAGGAACAGGCTGCCGGGCACCGCCGCGAGCACCCCGACGACGAGGCCGGTGAGCGGGGCGCACAGCATTCCGGCCCTGGCGGTCTCGCGGTCCCAGCGGGTGACGCGGACGGGGAGCACGGTGAGGGTGCCGAAGGCGAAACGCAGGCCGTGGCTGTTCAGGGAGGTCACGGCGCGCAGGCTAATCGGTGGGCGCGGCCGCTAGATTGGCCGAAACGGCATGGAACGGTGCTTAACCGGCTTTTCTGGAGTGGGTGGGATGGGTCACTGGTTCGATCGGAACATCGTCGAGCCGGGGAAGCTTCCCCTGCTCCTGGCGCTGGCCGCCTTCGTGCTGACGTTCGCCGTCACCCGGGTCATCACCCGGATGATCCGGGCCGGCAAGGGGCCGTTCCGCAACATCACGCCGGGCGGCGTCCATGTCCACCACGTGGTGCCGGGCGTGGTGCTCAGCGTCGTCGGCGGGTTCGGCGCGGTGGCCAGCGGCAAGCACGGCATCGCGGCCGGGATCTGCGCGGTCGTCTTCGGCGTCGGCGCGGGGCTGGTGCTGGACGAGTTCGCGCTGATCCTGCACATGGACGACGTGTACTGGACCGAGCAGGGCCGCCAGAGCGTGGAGGTCGTGGTCCTCACCGCAGCCCTCGTCCTGCTGGTGCTCGGCGGTTTCTCCCCGCTCGGCGTGAACGACCTGAGCGACGATCAGCAGCAGGGCCGGCTCGGCGTCGTCCTCACCCTCGTCGTCAACTTCTGCTTCGTGCTGATCGCGCTGTTCAAGGGCAAGGCGCGGATGGCGGTGGTCGGCACCCTGGTCCCGTTCGTCGCCCTGGTCGGGGCGATCCGGCTGGCCCGGCCGACCTCGATGTGGGCCAAGCGGTTCTACCGAAACCGGCACCGGGCCCGCTCCCGCTCGGTGCTGCGCGCGTACCACCACGACGTCCGCTGGGCCGGGCCGCGGCGCAGGTTTCAGGACCTGATCGGCGGCGCACCGGACCGCGTCCCGGCCCCCTCGCCCAAGCCCTGACGGCGCCGCCCGCGCAGGGACGGGACCGCGCACAGCACGAGCGCCACCGCGATGGCCGCCAGGTGCTCCTTGCCCGCCAGGTTGTCCTTCACCACGACCTCCACCACCATTGCCGCGATCACCAGGGCTCCGGTGAACCGGGCCCGGTAGGCGCAGCAGACGCAGACGGCCAGCGCGACCACCGCCGCCGAGGGACCGGTGTCGACGACCTGGGCGTCGGTGCCCGGCAGCCCCAGGAACCCGTCGGGGCCCACGGCGACGCCGATCCGCGCGTACAGCGTCCCGGCCAGCGTCGCGACGTACGCGATCAGCAGCGTCCGCCACCGGCCCAGGCAGATCTCGGCGATCCCGAACACCAGCAGCACCTGCGCCAGCGCACCCCACACGGGCAGGTCGAGAGCGGGGACGAACAGCGACATTGGGGTACGCAGCAGAGCCGGCAGGAGCGGATCCTCGGCCCGCACCGCCCCGAGCGCCTGCACCGGCCCGTATCCCCAGGACCGGTTCTGCACCACCTGGAGCAGCGCCGTCAGACAGACCGCGGCCAGGGTCATCGGGACGGCCCGCAGCCGCTCGGTGACGAGTGCCGTGCGTACGGTCGCCCAGAGCGGACCCCACTCCCGGCGGGCCGCCCGGCCGAGCGTGTGCAGCGGGGTCATCCACGCGGTCCGAGCTTGGAGCGGTGCAGCCACTTGGGCAGTCCGGGCGCCTCCAGGAACCCTTCGGCGCGGCCCGCGGCGATGGCGATGCGCGGCAGGTCCGCGCTCTTCTCGAAGAGCAGGTAGCGCGGTTCCCAGATCGGCCGGTACTTGGCGTTGGCGCGGTAGAGCGACTCGATCTGCCACCACCGTGAGAAGAAGCTGAGCAGTGAGCGCCAGAGTCTGAGGACCGGTCCGGCGCCGAGCCGCGCTCCGCGCTCGAAGACGGAGCGGAACATCGCGAAGTTCAGCGACACCTGGGTGACACCGATCTTCCCGGCCCGTTGCAGGAGTTCGATGACCATGAACTCCATCAGGCCGTTCTCGGCGTCCCGGTCACGGCGCATCAGGTCCAGCGAGAGACCGTCGGGGCCCCAGGGGACGAAGCTCAGCAGGGCGCGCAGCTCACCGGGGCCGCCGCCCTCGGCGGTGTCGCGGCATTCGAGCATGACGCACTGTCCGTCGGCCGGGTCGCCGAGCCGCCCCAGCGCCATCGAGAAGCCGCGTTCGGTCGCGCCGTCGCGCCAGTCGTCGGCCCGGCGCACCAGTTCGGCCATCTCGGCTTCGGGGATGTCCGCGTGCCGGCGCACGGTCACCTCGTAGCCGGCCCGCTTGACCCGGTTGTACGCCTGGCGGACGGTCCGCATGGCCCGCCCCTCCAGGGTGAATTCGGCGGTCTCCACGATCGCCTCGTCGCCCAGTTCCAGTGCGTCGAGCCCGTGCCGGGCGTAGACCGTGCCGCCCTCCTCGCTCACCCCCATCACCGCCGGGATCCAGCCGTGTTCACGGGCCTCGGTGAGCCAGGGCGTGATCGCCCCGGGCCAGGCCTCGGGGTCGCCGATCGGGTCGCCGGAGGCCAGCGAGACCCCGCCGACCACCCGGTAGGCGACGGCGGCCTTTCCGGTGGGGGACCAGGTGACGCTCTTCTCGCGGCGCAGCGCGAAGTAGCCGAGCGAGTCCCGCTCGCCGTGCTTGTCGAGCAGTGCGCGCAGCGCCGTCTCGTCCTCGGGGCCGATCGGATCGACCGCACGGCGCGCGCGGAAGGCCGCGTACACGACGGCGATGAGCAGCAGGGTGGACATGACGTTGATGGCGACGTTCACCCACCCCGGCGTCGTGATCCCGGGGAAGCGGGAGTCGTCGGCGGTGACGGAGACCAGGCGCAGGGCCCCGTAGCGCCAGCGGTCCAGGAACGTCGAACGGTAGTCGTCGTGCGCGGTGTTGGTGACCGTGACCAGGCCGGCGGCGAGCAGCGAGGCGACCAGCAGCCCGCCGACCGCCACCAGCGCGGCCAGCTTCGGGTTGGACCGGTCGCCCTTCGCGTAGAACTCCCGCCGGCCGAGGGCGAGTGCGAGGACGAAGGCGGCGGTCAGCGCGAGCGAGATCCAGTTCTGCGGGTACCGGCGGATCTCCGGGAAGCCGATCACCGCGGCGAAGAGCAGCAGCGTGAGGCCGCTCAGCACCGTGTTGACGATCCACGCGGCCCGTTTGCGCCGCCGCATCGTGACCGCGAGGAACAGTGCGACGACTCCGGAGGAGAAGCCCGCGGTGAGGAGGTAGGGCGTGAAGTAGTTCTCGGTGTTGTGCCGTCGCAGGTCCTGGCCGAAGGTGACCCAGACGGCGCTCAGGAAATTGATGAACGACACGACGCGCAGGTACCAGATGGCGAAGGCCGCGCCGCGTCGTGACCGTTGGGTGCTCTGCGGCCGGACGGCAGTCCGCCCGGATTCCTCGCTGGCCAATCGGACCTCTCCCATGAAAAGCGATCATATGGGGCATCGCGTTTCAGGAAAGAGGCCGCGCTGCGGCCGGGTCCGGACGGCCGCAGTCCGATGGGTCAGCTGCCGCCCGTCACTCCCCGGCCGGGTCGCCCGGGCCTGCCTCTCCGTCCGCGGAGGCCTCCTCGCCGTCGTCCTTCGCGTCGTCCTCGTCGGGTTCCGGTGCGCGCTCGGGCAGCTCCGCCGCCAGCGCGGCCGCGGCCTGAACGAACGGAAGTGCGAGCAATGCCCCGCTTCCTTCACCGACGATGACGCCGTGGTCCAGCAACGGGTTGAGCGCCATCCGGTCCAGCGCCTTCGCCTGCGCGGGTTCGCCGCTCAGCTGGCCCGCCAGCCACCAGTCAGGCGCCCTGAACGCGGCCCGCTGACCGACCAGGGCCGAGGCCGCGGAGACCACACCGTCCAGGATCACCGGGAGTCGGCGTACCGCGCACTGCAGCAGGAAGCCGGTCATCGCGGCCAGGTCCGCGCCGCCCACCGTGGCCAGCAGCTCCAGCTGGTCGCCCAGCACCGGCCGGGCCCGGCGCAGCGCGTCACGGATCGCCGCGCACTTGCGCATCCAGGCCAGGTCGTCGATCCCCGCACCGCCGCGCCCGGTGACCACCGAGGCGTCGGTGCCGCACAGCGCCGCGATCAAGGTGGCCGCGGCCGTCGTACCGCCGACGCTCAGATCGCCGAGCACCACCAGATCGGTGCCCGAGTCGGCCTCCTCGTCGGCGATCGCCATGCCGAGGCGCACCGCCTGCTCGGCCTCCTCGACCGTCATGGCGTTCTCGATGTCGATCCGGCCGCTGCCGCGCCGCACCCGGGTCCGCACGACCGCTTCCGGCAGGAGTTCCGGCTCGCAGTCCAGACCGGCGTCGACGATCCGCACCGGTACGGAGAACCGGCGGGCCAGCACGGCGAGCGGCGTCGAACCCTCCAGCGTGGCCCGCACCAGCTCGTGCGCGGTCCCGGCCGCACGGCCGGACACCTTCAGCTCCGCCACCCCGTGATCACCGGCGAAGAGCACCACGCGAGGCTGCTCGATCGCCCGCACCGGCACGGCCTGCTGCGCGGCCGAGAGCCATTCGCCCAGCTCGTCGAGGCGGCCGAGGGCGCCGGGCGGCACGATGAACCGCTCCCGGCGTTCCGCGGCATCTCGCCGTACACCCCCGTCGGGGCGTTCGATCAGGTCGGAGAAGTCGTCCAGATTCACGGGGGTCTGCCTCGCGGGTCGATACGTGGGGTGGGCCGGGGAGCCCGGCTGCGGGCCCCCTGCGGAACAGTACCTGCCGCGATTTCCGGCCCCCCTCAGTGCGGCGTCCGGTCCCCGAACCGCAGTTGGGTGATCGCGGGGGTGAGAGTCCGCAGCCCGGGCAGCAGGTTCTGGACCCGGATCAGTTCACCCATGGCACCGCGCCCGCGCGGCAGGTGCAGAGCCCGCACCTCGGTGATCCCCGGATGCGCGCTGCGCAGCTTCCCGCGCTCGCCCGGGTTCATCGCCCAGCGCATCGGCGGGATCGTCATGTCACCGACCTTCGAAGTGCCCGCCACGGTGCCCTTCGCGAGCCACCGCGCCATCGAGTCCAGGACGAGGATCCCGCCCGGCAGCCGCTCGGCGCAGGCGGCCAGGATCGCGCGCACCTCGGCGGGCCGCAGATACATCAGCAGCCCCTGCGTCGTGATGACCACGCCCCGGCCTTCCGGATCCTCGATCTCGTCCAGCCAGGACAGATCCGTCGCCGATCCGGACAGTGTCCGCAGCCGGTCCGACGCGGGCAGCAGGGTGCGGCGGAGCGTGGCGACCTCGGGCAGTTCCACGCTCAGCCAGTTCAGCCGGTCGTTGTCGACCCGCCAGAAGCCGGTCTCCAGGCCGTCGCCGAGTGCGACCACGGTGGCCCGGGGGCGGTCGGCGAGATACTCCTGCACAGCCAGGTCGAAGCAGCGTGAGCGCAGACCCTGCGCCTGCGAGTTGAACGGGTGGGGAATCCCGAACCGCTCCTCGAACGGATAGTCCAGATCCGCCAGCAGCTGGAGCGCCATCGGGTCGTCCAGCACCGGATAGGGCCGGCCCGCCTCGTACGCCCGGTTGTACAACGTCCACAGCAGGGTCTCCGGGACCCCGTCCAGCATCGGCCGCACACGCGCCATGTCCGCTTCTCCTCTCCCGTCAAATCCCGTTGAGACGAGTTCCGTTCCGCTTCGTTCTGCTTCGTCCCGCTCTGCTTCGTCCCGTTCCGTTTCGATCCGTTCCGTTTCGGTCCGCAGGGGATCGGGCCCGTCAGCCCCGCAGCGTCAGCGCCTGCCCGGCCACCACCAGCAGCACCTGCTCGCACTCGTCGGCGACCGCGGCGTTCAGCCGGCCCAGCTCGTCCCGGAATCGCCGCCCGGCGGCGGTCGCGGGAACCACGCCGGACCCGGTCTCGTTGGTCACCGCGACGACGGTGCGCCGCGTCCCGCGGACCGCTGCCACGAGTTCGGCCGTCCGCTCCCGCAGCGCGCTCTCACCACCGCCTGCCCACGCCGCGTCGTCCCAGGCGTCCACCCGGTCCATCGCGTCCGTCAGCCAGAGCGACAGGCAGTCGATCAGCAGCGGCGGCCCGTCCGACGCCAGCAGCTCCGCCAGCTCGCAGGTCTCCTCGGTGCGCCAGGCCGCCGGTCTGCGATCCCGGTGGAGTCCGACCCGGGCCGCCCACTCCGTGTCGCCCTCCCGGCTGCCGCCGGTCGCCACGTACACGACCTCGGGATACGTCTCCAGCCGCCGCTCGGCCTCGACCGACTTCCCCGACCGTGCGCCGCCGGTGACCAGGGTGCGCCGGGGGACGTCCGGTTCGGCGCGGTACGCGCCGACCGTCAGCGTCGTGCCGTCCGGCACGGCCCGGGCGCCGCCCGCGGCAAGTCGGCGGTCGAGTTCGGGGCCGGGCGGCGCGTCATGGTCCAGATGGACGGCGATCACCTCGGTCGTCGGCCCGATCGCCTCGACGGCCCGCAGCCTGGCCACGGCGTCGGGCCGCCCCACGACGTCACCGACGACCATGTCGTACGGCTCCGCCACCCGGTCGGAGAGACCGGCCGGTGCGGCGCCCGGCGGCAGATAGAGCAGCCGCTCGCCGTCCGGCGAGGTGACCTCGTACCCGGTGCCCGGCGCGTCCATCGGCACGGCCCGCACCCGGTGTCCGCTGATCAGTGTCAGCACCCGTCCGTCCGGCACCCGGCCCGCCGGGGGCAGCCCGGCGGGCAGTTCGACTGCTGGGCCGTCGTGCGGATGGGTGAGCAGCACCTGCCGTACGCCGGTGAGCGAATGCCCCGCGCGGGCGGCGGCGAACACCGCCCCCGGGGTGAGATCGAGCAGCAGCGCGTCGTCGATCAGCAGAGCGGTCGCGGCCCGCGCCCGCGCCCCGCGGGCGCTGGCGCAGACGGCGCAGGGGCAGTCGGGCCGCGGCAGCCCGTCGGGGGCTCCGGTGCCGAGCAGAGTCAGTTCCACGCCCCGATCCTCCCGCGTCCCCGCGCCGGGTGCGCGACGTGGGGGTGGCGAGGCGTGGACGGGCGCCTTCCTGGGCAGGTCCGAAGCACTGGTGCCGCTCCCGGCGGGCTTCGCCCCGTCGTGCCGACGCCACCGGTCGCCCGGTCTTCCGTCCGGATCAGGTCGGACCCCGCGCGAGCCCGGCATGATCCGGACGAGAGGCCATAGGCTGCGGACGGAACAAAGTGACCCAGGAGGCGGACATGGCGTGGACGTGGCGGTTCGAGAAGTCCGACGGTACGGAGACGGAGCCGGCGCTGCAGCCGGACGAATTCACGACGCAGGGCGACGCCGAGTCCTGGATCGGTGAGTACTGGAAGGAACTCCTCGACGGCGGGGCGGAGCAGGTGACGCTCTTCGACGACACGACGAAGATCTACGGCCCGATGAGCCTCCGGGCCGAGCAGAGCTGAGCGGAAGCACCGGTGGCCCCTCCCGGCAGATCAGCCGGGAGGGGCCACCGGTGCTCCGGGGCCTCAGATCTCGCCGAGCGTGACCTCGGCCGTCTTCTTCGCGTCGCTGCGCAGATACGTCACGGTGACCTTCTCGCCCGGCTCCTCGGAGGCCAGCGCCTCCGACAACGACGTGATCGTGGTGACGGACGCGTCGCCCACCGCGGTGATGATGTCGCCGGCCCGCAGCCCCGCCTTCTGGGCCGCGCCGCCGTTCGTCACGCTGACGATCGCGACGCCCGCAGGCTGGTAGCTGTCGTTGACGACCGTGCGTCCGGTGATGTTCAGTGCCGCCCGGCCGGAGTCGGTGACCTTGCCGTCCTTGATGATCTGGTCGGCGACCGTCTTCACCATCGAGACCGGGATAGCGAAGCCGATCCCCGGCGCCGCGCTGTCACCCATCTGGGGGTCGGTCGCCGCCAGCGTCGGGATGCCGATCACCTCGCTGTTCAGATTCACCAGCGCGCCGCCGCTGTTGCCCGGGTTGATCGCAGCCGAGGTCTGCACCATGTTCGCGATGGTCGCGCCCGTGCCGCCGCCCGCGCTGCTCTCGCTCACGGTGCGGCCGAGCGCCGAGACGATGCCCTGGGTGACGCTGCTGGACAGGCCCAGCGGCGAGCCCATCGCCAGCACGATCTGGCCCACCTCGACCTTCTCCGAGTCGCCGAACTTCGCGGGCTTCAGCCCGTCCGGGACGTCGTCCAGCTTGATGACGGCCAGATCCTGCTCGGGATAGGCGGCGACCAGCGAGGCGCTGAGCACCTTCTCCCCGTTGGCCACGGTGACCTTGAAGGTCTTCTCCTCGCCGACGACGTGGGCGTTGGTGACGATGTTGCCCTTGGCGTCGTAGACGATGCCGGAACCGAGGCTTTCGGAGGCGTCGATCTGCACCACCGACGGAAGCACGTCGTTGATGACGGTCTGGTAGTCGTCCTGCAGATCACCGGTGGCCTTCGAGGCCGATCCCTGCTGGGCCGATCCGGACTTCGTCGCGGCGGCGTTCGAGGCGTTGGAATTCGAGTCGGAGCAACCGCTCACCAGCGCGATCGCACAGACACCTGCGGACAGGGGCATCAGCAGCCTGCGCATGCGGCTGCGGGAGTCAAAGGCATCCATGTCCGGATTATTGCCTTTAACCCCATTGGTGGCCCGTCGAGCGCACCCACCGGGGACCGCGCTCACACTCCTCCGGACGCGCCCGGGACAGCCCTAGCCCCGCACCCCGCACAGGTGCAGCAGCGCGGCCACGCGGCGGTACGGATCCGTCCGCCCTGCCCGGTCCTCCGCTGCCAGAACCCGCTCCAGCTCCGCCGCGGACGGCAGTTCCACGTCGTTGCTCACGTTGTCCGTGAAGACCCGCACCCCGTACCAGGCATGCAGTGGCGCCGCGATCCCGGCGAGCGTGGCGGTGAGGGCGTCGAGCCGGTCCGCGCGCACGGACAGCCCGAGGCGGTTGGTGTACCGGTCCGTGTCGAACGCGGCCAGAGCCGCGTCCCAGTCCCCGGCGAGCCCGGGCCGCATCGCCAGCGCCTCGGCGTTCCGTACGAGCAGCGACAGCAGCCCGCCCGGCGCCAGCATCCTGGCCAGACCGGCCACCATGGCGTCGGGTTCCTGGACGTACATCAGCACGCCGTGGCAGAGCACCACGTCGAAGCTGCCCGGCAGGAAGTGGACGCCGGTGTCCTGGCCGTTGCCCTCGATGAAGCGGACCCGCTCACGGATGCCCGCCGGCTCGCCGCCGAGCGCCTCGCGGGCGACCCGCAGCATCTCGGCATCGGATTCGAGACCGGTGACGGTGTGACCGGCCCGGGCGAGACGCAGGGCCTGCGTCCCCTGGCCCATGCCGACGTCGAGGATCCGCAGCCGCTGCCCCACGGGGAAGCGTGCCGCGATCTGTTCGTCGAGCTGTCGTGCGACCAGCTCCTGGCGCACGGTGTTGCGCAGTCCGCCGAGCCCCTTCAGCCAAGCCGGCGAGGCGCCCGCGAAACCGGAGACCGCATCACCCGGCCGGCCTGCGGACACCCCGCCGGCCGGACCGGAAAGATCCGTACTCAGGGTCGCTCTCCGCGCTTGACCTGCGGCTTCGGAAGCCTGAGCCGACGCATCTGGAGCGTACGCATCAGACCGTAGGCCACCGCGCCCCGCTTGGGCGTATCGGGGAAGCGCTCGTTCAGCTGCTTGCGCAGACGGAACGTGAGCCCGATCGAGTCGACGACGATCAGCACGATCACGCCCAGCCAGAGCAGCAGCGAGATGTTCTGGATGCCCTGCACCTGGATCACGCTGAGAATCAGGATGACCACGGCGAGCGGCAGGAAGTACTCCGCGATGCAGAAGCGCGAGTCCACGAAGTCGCGGACGAAGCGCCGCACCGGGCCCTTGTCGCGAGCCGGCAGATAGCGCTCGTCACCACTGGCGAGCGCTTCACGCTGCTTGGCCATGTCGACGCGGCGCGCTTCGCGCTGCCGCTTCATGGCCTCCTTGCGGTCGAGCGGCGCACCACTGGAGGCACGACGGCGCTGCGACTGGGCGTCGCTTCGCTTGGGGGTGGGGCGACCTTTGGGGGCCTGCGGGTCGCGGGACGTCTTGGAGAGGTCCGCCGTCACCTTGTCGGTGGGGGCCTTCTCTTCCTTGGAGCGGCTACGGAACACAAGACCCAAGGGTACGGGGTCGATCGCCACGACCCCAGGCCGGCCGGGAACGATCCGGCAACGGCCTGCGTCCTTGCTGGTGTCCGAGCGGGACGATACGGGCGCCACCACCGGTTTCCCCGACCATCACCTACACCCTGGGCCGGAGCCGTCACCGGGGGCAGTCGTCCTTGGGGAGGACCCCATCGTCGCTCGAACAGTGCGGTAATAGAGGCAGGGCCCGTACTGTGGGTTCTGTTGGAGTGCTGGATACCGGTTGAGTCAGAAGGGGGCGCGCGAAGCCCATGAGCGGTGTCATGAAGCGTATGGGGATGATCTTCCGCGCGAAGGCAAACAAGGCCCTTGACCGGGCCGAGGACCCGCGCGAGACCCTCGATTACTCGTACCAGAAGCAGCTGGAGCTGCTTCAGAAGGTGCGCCGCGGTGTCGCCGATGTGGCGACGTCGCGCAAGCGCCTGGAGCTGCAGCTGAACCAGTTGCAGGGCCAGACGTCCAAGCTGGAGGACCAGGGCCGCAAGGCGCTCGCGCTCGGCCGCGAGGACCTGGCCCGCGAGGCGCTGTCCCGCCGCGCGGCTCTTCAGCAGCAGGTCACCGACCTGGAGACGCAGCACACCACGCTGCAGGGCGAGGAGGAGAAGCTCACTCTCGCGGCCCAGCGGCTGCAGGCCAAGGTCGACGCCTTCCGTACGAAGAAGGAGACGATCAAGGCCACCTACACGGCAGCCCAGGCGCAGACCCGGATCGGGGAGGCCTTCTCGGGCATCTCCGAGGAGATGGGCGACGTCGGCCTGGCCATTCAGCGGGCCGAGGACAAGACCCAGCAGATGCAGGCACGCGCGGGAGCGATCGACGAGCTGCTCGCCTCCGGCGCCCTGGACGACCCGACCGGCACGGCGAAGGACGACCTCACCGCCGAGCTGGACCGGATCTCCGGTGGTACGGATGTGGAGCTGGAGCTGCAGCGCATGAAGGCCGAACTGGCCGGCGGCTCCACCTCGAAGCAGGCCATCGAGGGCGGCCCGCAGGATGCCGCGCAGCAGCAGCAGCAGGACCGGTCCCCGCACAAGTTCGACAAGAATTAAGGCAGCGTCATGATCGTACGGATCATGGGGGAGGGCCAGGCAGTCCTGGCCGACAGTCATCTCGCCGAGCTCAACAAGCTCGACAACGAACTGCTCGCCGAAATGGAGAGTGGCGACGGCCCAGGCTTCCGCTCCACGCTCCACGCGCTCCTCGCAAGGGTGCGCGAACTCGGCACACCCTTGCCGGACGACTCCTTGGAGCCGTCCGAACTGATCCTGCCGTCGCCCGACGCGACCCTCGAAGAGGTCCGCGCCATGCTCAGCGGCGACGGTCTGATCCCCGGCTGACAACCGGCAGCTCCAGCACCCGCACCACTGTGCCCCGTGACCGGCCCCGCACCGGTCACCAGGAGAGTCGTGGGGGTTGGCGTGGACAGCAACAAAAAATAAACGAAGAGCACACGGAATCACAACAGAGA
>NZ_JBEOVJ010000095.1:0-30704 GCF_040295435.1 Streptomyces sp. NPDC002809 | reverse complement strand
CCGTGTCCCGCAGGACACGGCACGCCCCTCGGCCGGAACCCGGGCGCGCTCAGCGCACCCGGGCAACCGGACTGCGTCAGTGCTGGGCGGTGCGACGCTTGCGCACGGACCACATGATGCCGCCACCGGCCAGCAGCACGGCAACAGCCGCACCACCGATGACCGGCGTGGCGGACGACGAACCGGTCTCGGCCAGATCCGGCGAGCTGGGGCTCGGCGTGGCTGCGGCAGGCGCAGACGACGAGGCGGTCTCACTGGGAGTGGCGGACGGCGTCGGCGTCGCCGTGGTGGGCGTCTCGGACGGCTTCGTCTCGGTCGGCGTCGGCGTCGGCGTCGGCGTGTGCGTCGGCGGCTTCTCCTCGCACACCGGCGCGTCCTTGCTCTCGTCGCGCGAGTACTGGGCGCCGTCGCCGGCCTTGACGACCAGACGGACCGTCAGCGCCTTGTCGTGCTCGGGCAGGGTGAGCGTCTTGTCGATCCCCTTGCCGAAGGTCTCCGTCGGCAGGAGGTCCTTTCCGTCCACGGTGACGGTCACCTGGTTGGTGACGCGGTCGTTGTACGCGGTCAGGTGCAGGTTCACTTCAGTACAGGTCACGTCCCAGGTGGGGGTGTGAGCTGCGGCCGGACCGGCGGTGAGAACCGCACCGGTCAGGCCGACAACCGCGGCGGCGGCGAGGGTTCCCGCAGCACGCCACGATCTCCTGGGTATGGTCATGGATTCTTCCTCCGCAAATGTTTCATCGCCCGAATGGCGGTGGGGCGCACAGTACTGCCCCCATCCCCCATGTGTGCACCCGCCCCACGTACCATTCGGCGTCACAACTAGCCGCACTTCGTCGCTGGTTGGGGCAACACGGACACCGCTGCCGATGACCCGCCCACCGGTCCGTGGCGCGAAGTGAACGTCCGGCGCCGGACCGTGTCCGTGCCCTGCCCGTGCCGTGTCCGTGTCCGTGTCCGTGTCCGTGTCCGTGGGGACGGTCCGCGCCCACGTCCCCGCCCGGGCCCGTCAGAGCGGCCGGTGCATGATGTGCAGTCCCACGAACCCCTTCTCCGGGTGGTTGAAGCCCTCCGGCAGGGTCCCCAGCACCTCGAAGCCGAGCGAGCGGTAGAGCCCGACCGCGACGGTGTTGCCCTCCACCACGGCGTTGAACTGCATGGCACGGAACCCGGCCGCGCGAGCCCAGTCGATCGTGTACTCGCCCAGAGCCCGCCCCACACCCTTTCCGGAGTGCCGGGGATCGACCATGTAGCTGGCGCTGGCAACGTGCGAGCCGTTGCCCATCTGGTTGTTGTTCATCTTCGCCGTGCCCAGGACGCTGCCGTCCTCGTCGACCGCGACGACCGTACGGTTCGGGGGCTTCAGGAGCCACCAGCCAAGGGCGTCGGCCTCCCCGAGGTCGAGGGGGTAGGTGAACGTCTCGCCCGCGGCGACGATTTCGTGGAAGAAGGGCCAGATGGCGGGCCAGTCCTCAGCGGTTGCTTCCCTGATCAGCATGGTGCAAAGAATGCCTGGCCCGGGTTCCGGTGACGAGCGGTTTCCTTCTGCTGCCGGCTGCCTGGCGAGGACGCCGGCGCCCACCTGGCCTGCGTAGGCGGAGCCGGGCCAGCAGGCCCGGCGTGCCGCCACCGCCTCCACCCTCGCCGCCCTGCCCGCCGCCGCGCCCGCTGCCCTCCTGCGCAACCGTCTCCGGCCGTTCGGCAGAGCCGTTCCCCGATCCCGTCGGCCCGGCCGATCCCGCTGGGCCCGCCGCTCCCGCCGGGCCAACGGAAACCGTCGGTTCGGCCGGCGCCCCTGATCCGCACGCCACCGCTCCGGCCCGCTCGCCCGCCGGTCCGGGCCACCGCTCCTCTCCCGGGCGCGGGGCCTGGCGCACCTCGCGTGCACCGTCCAGCTCCATCCCGAGAGTGACCCTCCGCCAGAGGATCTCGTCCGGCTCATCGGCGAGCATCAGCTGTGCCAAGGCCTCGCGCCCGGCAGCCGACCCCCGTTGACCGAAGACCGGCTCGGGCCGGATCCTGCCGAAGTAGGAGCGCTCGTACGGATCATCGACCACTTCGGCCAGTTGGACCGGGTCCAGCGTTTCCGCGACGACGGCCGCACGGGCCCAGGGATCCTCGGTGAGGGTCAGCAGCCGCTCGATCCGGCGCGACCGCCAGTTGCGCGCCCGGCAGTCCGTGCCTGCGTCCAGTCGGCTGCGCATCCAGGGCGGGCTGTTGCCCACCAGAAGCTCGGGTGACCGGGCGGCCAGTCCGCCCAGCTCCTGCGCGAGATAGAGCCACACCACGGCTCGGTAGCGATTGAGGTAGAACGCGACCGGCGTGACGCAGCCCGCGCGCGCCAGCCGAGTGAAGCGGACCGGACTGATTCCCAGCAGCCTGGCCCCTTCCGCGGTCCCCACCGTGCGCACCCGCTCACGCAGCGTCTCCGGGAACCCGTCCTCCGATTTGAGGCGGTCCATCTCCTCCTGACGGACCCTGGCCCTCCCGCCTGCCTGCGGCACGTCCACCCGGACGATGCCCAGGTGCACTGCCAGGCCGAACTCTGCGCGCTTCAGGTCAAGTTCTGCGGCGGCCCTGCTTACGGTGACCGTGCGGGCGCCGTCGTCGCGCACCGCTTCCGTCATCGGCATGAAAATTCTCCCCCCGTGAGACTCGGATACTCTCCGTGACCACGGTAGCCCGGAAAAGGCAACTGCCGCCCGCCCTGTGGATAACTCCAGGGCGGGCGGCAGCACCGGTCGGGCCGTCAGATCTGCTTGGCCCCCACGCCACCGTCCTGCCGCACGGCCACGCCCAGATGCTCCCCGACCCTGTTGACCAGCAGCGTCATCTCGTACGCCACCTGCCCTACGTCGGCCTCGGCCTCGCTCAGCACACACAGGCAGCTACCGTCTCCGGCAGCCGTCACGAAGAGCAGTGCCTCGTCGAACTCCACCATCGTCTGCCGGGCCTTTCCTGCACGGAAGTGCCGCCCCGAGCCACGGGCGAGGCTGTGCAGCCCCGACGAGACCGCGGCCAGGTGTTCCGCGTCCTCACGTGCCAGCCCCGTGCTCGCTCCGGTCACCAGGCCGTCGTTCGACAGCACCAGGGCGTGCCGTATGTGCTCCACCCGGCTGGTGAGATCATCAAGCAGCCAGTCGAGTCCCCTGTCCAGCGCCATTCTGTTCCTCCCCGTTCATACGTTCCCCGTGCCCCACTTGTGTGCAAGCCTTTCGCACCGGTCACGTACGGGCAAGCGCCCCGCTGTGCAACAGCGGGGCGGGATCCGGCCAAGCCGGCTCAGCCCACCGAGTCGAGAAGCCGTGCGGTGTGCATCCGGCCCGCGTACTCGACCATCCGGATCAGCACCTCCTTGCCGGAATCCCGGTCTCTGGCGTCGCACAGCACCACGGGCGTTCCGGGGTCGAGGTCGAGGGCGCGCGACACGTCCCGTTCGCCGTACGAACGCGCTCCCGCGAAGCAGTTGACAGCGACGACGAAGGGGATGCGACGGTGCTCGAAGTAGTCGACTGCCGGGAAGCAGTCCTCCAGCCGCCGGGTGTCCGCCAGAACGACCGCACCGAGTGCGCCTTGCGAGAGCTCGTCCCAGAGGAACCAGAACCTGTCCTGCCCCGGAGTGCCGAACAGGTACAGGGAGAGTCCGGACCTGATGGTGATGCGCCCGAAGTCCATGGCGACCGTCGTGGTGGTCTTCTGCGCGACGCCGTCGGTGTCGTCCACCGACTGTCCGGCCTCACTGAGGAGTTCTTCCGTGCGCAGTGGCCTGATCTCACTCACCGCGCCGACCAGCGTCGTCTTGCCGACCCCGAACCCGCCCGCGACCAGGATCTTCAGGGCCAGGGCTTCGGTCGGGGCAGCCCCGGTGGTCTCGTCCCGGATGCTGTCAGCGTGCTCGGGCGACATCGATCACTTCTCTCACCAGTGAGCCTCAAGACGTCGAATGAGCAGGTCAGAGCCATCTTGAGAGATCTCGGAATCAGTGAATCATCGGCAGGCGTACGGCGACAGCATGGCAAACCAGCACCCGACTCGGGGGGTGCGATCACAATCTTGAGGATGTGACAGTTTCGGGTCACTCTGCGCCTGGAACAGTGCGAAATTCAGTGTGATTGTCAGCCATTCGATTATTCCTGGCCGATCAGCACGTGCAGCCCTTCCCTGGCGCCGTGCTCCTGCTCCCGTCGCAGCTGCTCCTCACCCAGCAGGGAGCGCAGCTTCTCCCACCGCCGTGTGTGACGCTGCGCCACCCTGGCGGGAACCGGCCCCTGTGCCGGCGCCTCCGGCCCCGATCTCGCCGAAGCGCCCAGCAGACGCGCCGCGGCGCGGTGGTTTCCGAGGCCGAGCTCTATGTCGGCGACGAGTTCACCCGCGACCTCCGCGGAACGGCCGTCGCGGAGACCGAGCATCAGACGGACGGCCTGCGCCGCGTAGCGACGGGCACGGAGCGGATCTCCCTCCCACCGGCTGATCTCCGCCAGTACGAAGCGGGTCCACGCGTCGGCCTGGGCGTCGGGGGCGGCCGGGGTCCACTCCCCCGAGGTCGCGAGCACGTCCATGGCCGCTTCGGGCTCGGCCTGGACGAGAGCCAGCGCGAGCAGCGCCACCGTCATCCCCTTGCCCGGACCGAACGCCGGGGCCCGCGGCAGGAGTTCCAGCGCCTCGGCGAACTCCGTCGCAGCCTCCTCGGCCTCGCCTGCCCACAGGCGCGCGATACCTCTGACCTGGGCGAGCTGCCCGATGCAGGTGCTGTCACCATCACGGACGGCAAGCGGCCACGCCTCGGCCAGTACCGGGTCCGCCGCCTCCAGATCGCCGTTGCACACCATGAGGTATGCGAGCAGCCACAGCGCCCTCGCCGGCCGGGGTCCGAGAGTGGCGTCGAGCGCCCGCTCCAGGTGCTGCCGCCCGTCCGAGCCCCGGTCACCGGTGGCCCAGAGGAACCACAGCGAGACGGCGATGCCCGAGGCGGTCTCCGCCTCCGCGGCCGGCGACAGCGGAGCGGTGCCGGGGTTCATCGCGGCGTACAGGTCCGTACGGGCCGAGAGTGCCCGTTGCTCCGCTTCGCGGTGCCGCCCCGCCCGCCACAGGACGGCCGCCTCTTCGGCCACCCAGGCGTAGTGACGCCGGTGGTGCAGGACGACGGCCCACCGGTCGCCCCGCGCGTCGAGCCGGGCCTTCCCGGTCGTCCGGGCGGCGACCGGCATCCGGTATCGGCCCTCGGCGTCCGCCAGCAGCAGGCACGGGGCCAACCGGTCGAAAGCGGCCAGCACCTGAACGACGGGCAGGGCCCCGGAAGCGCAGACGGCCTGCACGGCGGCCAGGTCGAACCGCCCCTCGAACACGGACAGCCGCTCCCAGAGCAGCCGTTCCTC
Organism: Streptomyces sp. NPDC002809; assembly: GCF_040295435.1. Classification (NCBI taxonomy): domain Bacteria; kingdom Bacillati; phylum Actinomycetota; class Actinomycetes; order Kitasatosporales; family Streptomycetaceae; genus Streptomyces; species Streptomyces sp. NPDC002809. Next base: position 25,329 of record NZ_JBEOVJ010000095.1, on the reverse strand, counting down.
GAGGTCGCATGTCAGATAGGCGCGCTCGGCATCGGTCAGGGGGCCACTGCCGGCGGGTGAGGCGAGCGGATCCTCCAGTACGGCTTCCAGGCTTTCGCTGCCCAGGCGGTTCGCGGCGTGCCGCAGCGCACCCGGGATCGCGTCGAGCCGGTCGCACAGATCCGTCACCCGGGCCCGCAGGTCGGCCGTCCCGGCCCCGCCGTCCGCCCGGAGTTCCGGCAGCGGCCCGCCCGCGGCGGCTGCTGCCTCGGTGAACATCCGCAGCGCTTCAGGAGCGTCGAGCGGACCGAGCAACAGGGCCGCCTCTCCCGACAGGTACAGCCTGCGCCGGGCGGTGACCAGGAGGGAAATGCCGCTGAACTCGTTGAGCAGGCCCGCGATCTCGGACCTGGCGTGGGGCCCGAGGTGTTCGCGGTCGTCGACCACCACGAGAGCGTCGTACGGATCCACGCCGCGAAGCTGTCGGGCGGCTGATCCGGGGCCTGCGCCGGCCGACGATATACGTATGACCTGTCGGCCCGTCAGGAGTTCCGCTTCGGCCACCCGGTGCGCCAGCCACGATTTGCCGATCCCCGGCGGGCCATGCACGGTGACCAGCCGTTCCTCCGTCAGGAGGCCACTGAGGCTTCGCATTTCCTGGTCTCTGCCAACCACGAGGACAGTCCTCCACATCCCGGCACCGACGCTCACACATGCTCATGGCATAGTCGGGCGACGCCCGTCGATTTCCGCCACCAACCGGTGAATCCGCCAGGAAGACCCGTGCCACCCACCGAATACGTCCTCAGCGAAGCCGACCGCGCGGTGATCCACGCGCTCCAGATCGCTCCCCGGGCCGGCTGGAGCCGGCTCGCACCGGTTCTCGGGAGCCGGCCGGACACGCTGGCTCAGCGCTGGGCCAGGATCACCGCCGCCGGAACCGGCTGGTGCGGGACGCTCGGACTGCACACGGGCGAGACGCCGCCCTGCCTGGCCTGGATCGAGGTCCTCTGCACCGGCGAACGGAGCCGGGTGCGGTCGGACCTGCTCACCGAGGATCCGCACGTGCTGTCGGTGTTCGAAGTGACCGGTGACCGCGCCATGCTCCTGTTCGTCGCCTTCCCGGACCTGTCGATGCTCGACGAGCACATCGCCACCCGGTTGTCGCGGCTTCCGGGCGTGACCGGAACCCGGACCCATCTCGTCACCGCGGTCCACCGTTCCGGTCCCCGGTGGCGACTGGACCGCCTGACCCCGACGCAGACCCACCAACTGATCGATCTGCCCGGCCGCCCGCATGAAGCGGGTGGGACCGCGGTCCCTTCGCTCAGGCCCGAAGACCGTCGTCTGGTTCTGGCCATGACGGCTGATTCACGGCTCTCCGTGGCCGAGCTGGCCCGGCGGCAGGGCAGGAGCGAGTCGTCCACGCGACGGCAGCTGATCAGGTTGGAAAGCACTGGCACCATCGTCCACAGCTGCCGCCCGGCTCCGCTCCACTCCGGCTGGCCCGTCTCGGTCGTGCTATGGGCGGACTCTCCGGCGGCGGACGTCGCGGCGGCTCCGCCCATCGTCCATCTGCGCGAGACGGTCGAGTTCATGTCGATCACCGGACCGCACAGCCTCGCGATCGTCCTCACGCTGCGCTCACTCGAAGATCTGCCGGCCTGTGCGTCCACCCTGGTGCGGCGGATGCCGGGGCTCAGGATCGCGGACTCGTTCGTCGTGCTGCGCTGTCACAAGTTCGCCGCGCAGGTGCTCGGCCCCGACGGCCGCCGGACCCGCACCGTGCCGCCGGACATCTGGACCCGGCCGGTTCCGCTCCCGCCGCGGCGCTGACCGTACGGCCGCGTGCGGGCCCGGGGTGCTTCATGTCCGGCGCCTACACTGGTCTTCTCGGGTGCGAGGAGTCGGCCCACGCGGACAGGAGTGCAGAAGTGTCGACAGGTGCCGGCGGCGGTTCCCAGGATCCGCCCGCGGATGTACTGGCCCAGGCGGCGGCGGCCTTCGGTCTCCTGGCCACTCCGGCCCGGCTGCACATCATCTGGGCCCTGGACCAGGGCGAGAGCGACGTGACCGGTCTGGCGGAGCGGGTCGGCGGCACGCTCCCCTCGGTCAGCCAGCATCTGACGAAACTGAAGCTCGCCGGCCTCGTCCGCTCCCGCCGCGAGGGCCGCCGCCAGGTGTACCTGGTCGATGATCCCGGTGTCGTGACGGTGGTGCGGTTGATGGTCGGCCAGCTCGCGGAGCGGTCCGGGTACCAGGCCGCGCAGCCCGCGCATCTCCGTGAACTCGGTGCCTGAGAAGGCTGCCGCCGCGGGGTCCGGACAGTCCGGTGAGCAGTCGTCCGTGGTCGTGTCGATGCCCGGTGCCGCGTCCCCTGCCGGTGCCGCACGGCCGACTGCCCCACCGACTTCTCTCCAGGTGCTCCGCTCGCTGGACAGCGGGCCGCGGGGACTGCTCGAACGGGAGGCGCAGGAGCGGCTGACACGGTTCGGCGAGAACACCCTCCCTCCCCGGCTCCCGGTCCCCTGGCCGCGGCGGTTCCTGCGCACCCTGAGGGACCCGTTCACTTCGGTACTGCTCTGCCTGGGGCTGGTCTCAGCCCTGATGGGCTCGTGGGGCACGGCTGCCGTGACCTCGGTGCTCGTGGTCGTCAGCTGTCTCCTGCGCTCCACGGAGGAGCACCGGGCGGACCGGGCGACGGCCGCGCTGTACGAGTTGGTGGCGACGACCGCGACGGTGCTGCGCCGCAACGGCCCGGACGCGGTGCCTCAGGCCCGAGAGCTGCCCGTGGGGGAGCTCGTGCCGGGTGATGTGATCAGGCTCGCCCCGGGCGATCTCGTCCCCGCCGACGTGCAGCTGCTGCGGGCGAGCGGCCTGACCGTGCACCAGTCGGCCCTCACCGGTGAGTCCGCGCCGGTCGCCAAGCATCCCGTCGACGCACGGGTCCCGACCGGGGCCGCGACCGGGACGCGCGGCGCATCCGACGCAGGGGACGACGTCTTCGCGCAGCGTCAGTTGTGTTTTCAGGGCAGCAGTGTGGCGTCGGGCAGCGGTACGGCGGTGGTGGTGGCCACCGGCGGCCGCACCCGGTTCGCCGCCGCGTACGACCGGCCGGCGCGCCGACGCGGTCCCAGTGCGTTCGACCGCTCGGTGCGGGGGATCTCCTGGACGCTGATCCGGTTCATGCTCATCACCCCGCCGCTGGTCCTGATGGCCAACGCCGCGCTGCGCGGACGTGGTCTGGAGACGTTGCCGTTCGCGGTCGCGGTCGCGGTGGGGCTGACGCCCGAGATGCTGCCGGTGATCGTCACCACGGCGCTGGCCCGGGGTGCCTCGCTGCTCGCCCGCGACCACGCGGTGATCGTGAAACGGCTGCCCGCGCTGCACGACCTCGGTGCGATCGACGTGCTCTGTCTGGACAAGACCGGCACCCTCACCCAGGACCGTCCGGTCGTCGACCGGACGCTCGGCCGTGCGGAAGAGCCCGATCCCCTCGTGCTGCACTGGGCGGCCGTCAATGCGCTGTGGACGCTGCAGCTCGCCGACCTGCCGGCGCCGGACGCCCTCGACGAGGCCGTGCTGGACGCCTGGGACCGACGGGACGGGCCCGATGCGGCGCCGCTCCTGCCTGTCGAGGAGTACGACGCGGTGGCCGCGCTGCCGTTCGATCCGGTACGCCGTCTCTCGACGGCGGTCGTCCGTCCACCCGGCCGGTTCGGAACCCATGTCCTGGTGACGAAGGGCGCGGCGGAGGCCGTCCTGGAGCGTTGCGATCTCAACCCGGCCGAACGGGACCGGCTGGGTGCGCTGGCGGCGCGCGAGGCCGCGGACGGCCTGAGGCTGCTCGCCGTGGCCCGCACCGAGCGGCCTGCCCGGCTCGGTGCCTACACGCCGGCCGACGAGCGCGGGCTGACGTTTCTAGGGTTCGTGGCGCTGCGCGACGCGCTCACTCCGGGCGCGGCCGAGGCCCTTGACGTACTGACGCGTCGGGGTGTCGCGGTGAAGGTCCTGACCGGTGACCATCCGGGCACCGCTGCCCACGCCTGCCGGGACCTCGGCCTGGACCCGGGGCAGGTCCTCTCCGCCGGGGAGATCGACGGCCTGGGCGACGAACAGCTCGCCGGCATCGCCGGACGGGCGACGGTCTTCGCGCGCTGCACCCCTGCGCACAAGGCCAGGATCGTCGACGCGCTGCGTGCCTCGGGGCACACCGTCGGGTTCCTCGGCGACGGTGTCAACGACCTGCCGGCCCTCTACGCGGCCGATGTGGGCATCTGTCCGCGCAACGCGGTGGATGTGTCGCGGGAGGCGGCCGACGTCGTTCTCGCCGAGAAGGACCTCGGCGCCATCGATCACGCGATCACCGCGGGCCGCCGCAGCAGCGGCACCATCGCCACGTATCTGCGCATCACGCTCTCGTCGAACCTCGGCAATGTCATCGCGATGCTCGCCGCCGGTCTGCTGCTGCCGTTCCTCCCCATGCTGCCGGCTCAGGTACTGGTCCAGAACCTGTGCTTCGACGCGGCGCAGCTCGCGTTCGCCTTCGACCGGCCCGCCGCCTCGGTCCTCGGGCGTCCGGCGGCGCTGCGCCCCAGGGACTTCCTCCGCTTCATCACGGCCTTCGGGCTGCTGAACGCCGCCGCCGACCTGGCCACCTTCGGCGTACTCGCCCTGGCGCTGCACGGTTCGGCGACGGACGGCGAGGCGGCCTTCCATTCCGGTTGGTTCACCGAGAACCTCCTCACCCAGGCCCTGGTGATGCTGCTCCTGCGCACCGGCCGGGGAACCGTGCAACGGCACGGCGGCGGGCCGCTGCGAGCGGCGGCCGCCGGGCTGGCGGTCGTCGGTGTGCTCCTGCCGCTCACCGCGCTCGGTCCGCTGCTGGGAATGGGCGCCCTGCCTCCGCTCTATTACCTGTTGCTCGCCACCGTCCTCGCGTTGTACGCATGCGGTCTGGGGTGGGCGCGCAACCGCTACGAACGGAACCGGAGGATCTCATGACGGTGAATACCGGCCGCCCGGATGCCGGGCCCCCCGACGGCAGACCGGTGCGGGTTCGCCGGGCCACGCTCGCCGACGTCGGCGCGCTGGTGCGCATGCGGGCACTGATGCTCGCCGACATGGGGGCGGAGGTCGGGGACGACCGCGCTGTCTGGCGGGCGGACGCGGCGCGTTGGTTCACCGAACGGATGCCCCTGACCGACGAGTTCGCCGCGTTCCTCGTCGAGGATGCGGAACTGGGCGTGGTGGCGTGCGCGGTGGGGGCGTGCGACGCGCACGCGCCGAGTCCGGCCAACCCGAGCGGGCTGCACGGGCACGTGTCCAATGTCAGCACCGATCCCCGGCGGCGCAGGCGTGGGCATGCCCGGGCCTGCGTCGAGGCACTGCTCGCCTGGTTCCACCAGGAGGCGCGGGTGACGGTCGTCAATCTCAACGCCACGGGGGACGGGGCCGGACTGTACGAGTCGTTCGGGTTCGCGCCGCCGCGTCACCCTTCGTTGCAGCTGCGGACGGCTCTGCTCCAGGGCTGAGCCGTCCGCGGCGGTCTCAGCCGTAGGAGAGGTCGCTGCACAGGTCGTCGTCGGCGGACCTGGCCTCGTCGGCGACCGTGGACGGCACGGTGTCGGGCGTCGGTGACGCGGGGGCGGCCGAGGGGTTCTCGGCGAAGTCGCCGCCCACGATCACCTGGATTCCGGGCTGTTCGGACTCCGTGGTCCGCGCGTCCCCGAAGAGCCGGGCCGTGGTGTCCGCCGCGCCCTCCAGTCCGGGGCCGTGGGTGACGACGGTGCGGGCCTGGTCCTGGGAGTTCGCGGTGGCCGTGCCGGTGACGGTGAACCCGTGTGTGCGCAGGAGCTCGGCGGCCCGGGCGGCGAGGCCGGTCACCGTGGTGCCGTTGTAGACGGCCACCTCGATGCCCTCGCCCGAGACGGGTCCGGTGGGAGTGGCTGACGCGCCCGGCGCGGGCGTGGATCGCCCGGCCCCGGACGTGCCCGCGGCATCCTGGCCGTCGATCGTGCGGTCGGCCTTGAGCGCTGCCCACAGCGCGTCGGCCTCCGGCTCCACGATGGCGACGCGGGCGCCTTCGTAACGCCAGGGGACGGTGACGAACTTGGTGTTGTGCAGATCGATGTTCTTCATCGACATGGCGAACGACAGGAGTTTGTCGGCCGAGCCGAGGCCGGGGTCGACGGTCATCGCGTCGGTCGCCGCGTTGGCCAGCGGCAACAGGGTGGTGGGGTTCAGGCCGCGGGACTTCACCTTCTTCACGAGGGAGCCGACGAACGCCTGCTGCCTCTTGATCCGGCCTATGTCGGAGCCGTCGCCGATGCCGTGCCGGATCCGTACGTAGTCCAGTGCACGCTGTCCGGAGACCGTCTGGGGCCCCTTGCCGAAGACCAGTTCGCCGCGGGTGGGGCGCTTGGGGTTCAGGTCCCGCTGATAGATGTCCTGCGGAAGGCACACGGGCACTCCGCCGACGGCCGAGGTCAGCGCGGAGAAGCCGGCGAAGTCGACCACGACCGTGTGGTCGACGCGCAGGCCGGTGAGGTGCTCGACGGTGTTCTGGGTGCAGGCCGGGTTGCCCTCCGCGGTCTCCCCCACGGAGAACGCCCCGTTGAACATGACGTGGTGCTGAGGGGCCGTCCAGTCGCCGTCGGGTTTCTTGCAGGCCGGAATGTCGACCATCGAGTCACGGGGGATGGAGACGGCCACGGCGTGTCTGTGGTCGGCGTAGACGTGCAGCAGGAACGCGGTGTCGGAGCGGCCGACCTCGCCCGTGCCGCCGCCGAGTCCGCTGTTGTCGCCCGACCGGGAGTCCGACCCGATGACGAGAACGTTCTGCCCCGCGGACGTGTCGGGCGGCCGGTCACCGGAGATCCCGTCGGCACTGAACGTATCGATGCTGCCGGTGAGTTTGAGGTATCCCCAGCCGACTCCGGCGACCAGCAGGACGAGGAAGGAGAGCCCGGTCAGAGCCGTCCGCCGCAGTCGGCCTCCCCTGCTGCTGCCGGCTGCCCCCTTGCGACTGCCTGTCATCGGCCACCCCGTTCGTCCGGCTGCCATGGAGGGCGACTGGCACCGGCCTCGCATGGTTGTACAGTTGCGCAATGTAGCAAGTGTCGATGTCCTCGTGGATCAACGACCGCGTCCATCGTCGGTCCGATCCCCTGTCCATAAACGCCTGCTGGAAACATTGACCGGAAGACGTCTCAAGAAAGGGCGTGCCGCACATGCTGCGCAACGGCCTCGAACCCTGGCACCTGCTGATCGCGGCGATCGTCGTGCTGGTGCTGTTCGGCTCGAAGAAGCTGCCGGACACCGCCCGCGCCCTGGGCAAATCCATGCGAATCCTGAAGAGTGAGGCCAAGGCCATGAAGGAGGATGCGTCACCGCGGGCCGCCGACGGCAACTCCCGCGACCACGCCGCCACTCCATGACCCGCACAACCAGGGAACCATAGAAGAAGGGCCGCCGTCCTCGTCGATGGCGGCCGAAGGAACGCTGATCGATGGATCACCGGATCATTGGAGGAAGTTCATGGGTGTGACCCTGGCCAAGGGCGGCAACGTCTCCTTGTCGAAGGAGGCGCCCGGCCTGACCGCGGTGACCGTGGGCCTGGGCTGGGACGTACGGACGACGACGGGCGCCGATCACGACCTCGACGCCAGCGCGCTGCTGTGCTCGGACGCCGGCAAGGTCCTCTCCGACCAGCACTTCGTCTTCTACAACAACCTCAACAGTCCGGACGGTTCCGTCCAGCACACCGGTGACAACCTGACCGGCGAGGGCGAGGGCGACGACGAGTCCATCAACGTGGACCTGGCGGACGTTCCCGCGAATGTCGCGAAGATCGTCTTCCCGGTCTCCATCCATGACGCGCAGAGCCGGGGGCAGAGTTTCGGCCAGGTACGCAACGCGTTCATTCGCGTGGTGAACCGGGCCAACGGGGTGGAGCTCGCCCGCTACGACCTCAGCGAGGACGCCTCGACGGAGACCGCGATGGTGTTCGGTGAGCTGTACCGGCACGGCGCGGAGTGGAAGTTCCGTGCAGTGGGTCAGGGTTACGCCTCCGGGCTGGCCGGAATCGCGTCGGACTACGGCGTCAACGTCTGACCGTCCGACACGGCGTCCCGCAGCACACCCGGGCCCCGGCCCCGCCCCGGACTTCCGGAGGCGGGACCGGGGCCCGGACGCGTCACCCGGCTTCACCGCCCCGCCCGGCTCCGGCCGGGATCCGGCTGATCCTGCTCGGCCACCAGGCCTTGGGGCCGATGTCCACCACCAGGGCGGGGGCCAGGAGCGAACGCACCACCAGCGTGTCAAGCAGCACGCCGAAGGCCACGATGAACGCGATCTGAGCGAGGAACGCCAGAGGAATCACGATGAGCGCCGCGAAGGTGGCGGCCAGCACCACTCCGGCCGACGTGATGACCCCGCCCGTGCTGACCAGCCCCCGAAGGACTCCCTGCCGGGCCCCGTGCTCCAGCGCCTCTTCCCTGACGCGGGACATCAGGAAGATGTTGTAGTCGACGCCGAGGGCCACCAGGAAGACGAATCCGTAGAGCGGCACGGAAGCGTCCGTGCCGCTGAATCCCAGGACGTGCTTGAAGACCAGCGACGAAACCCCGAGGGTCGCGAGGAAGTTGAGGCCCACGGTGGCCACCAGCAGGACGGGGACCAGCACCGATCGCAGCAGCCCCATCAGGATCAGCAGAATGATCACCAGCACCACCGGCACGATGATGTCGCGGTCGCGCTCGGCGGTCTGCTGCGTGTCGTACTGCTGCGCCGTGTAGCCCCCGACGAGCGCATCGGCTCCCGCGACGCCGTGTACGGCGGTACGCAGGCGCTGGACCGTCGCCTTGGCCACGTCGCTGTCCGCGGCGTCGTCCAGGGTGGCGTCGATGCGTACCCGGCCGTCGACCACCAGGGGCGGCCCGCCTCCCGGGGCACCGGACGCAGTGACGGGTGCCGCGGCCGCGACCCCCGGGGTTGCCGCGGCCGCGGCGGTCACCTCGTCGACGCGGTCGGCCGCCGCGACGACCACGGCGGGATTGCCGGAGCCGCCGGGGAAATGCTTGCCCAGCGCGGCCTGGGCCGAGACGGACGGGGCGTCGTTCACGAAGATCTCGTCCAGGGGAACGCCCTGTGACTTGAGCGTGGGTGCGAACGCCGCGCAGGCGATGAGGACCAGGGTGGTGGAGACCCACACCTTGCGCGGGGACCGGTCGACGCGGGAGGCGACCCGGCGCCAGATGCCGCGCCCGCCCGACTCCGCGTCCGCCGGACGCGGCCTGGCCGGCCAGTAGGCGGCCCGGCCGCACAGGACCAGCACCGCGGGAAGGAACGTCAGCGTGCTCAGCACCGCGCAGACGATGCCGATGGCTCCCACCGGCCCGAGCGCCCGGTTGTTCGTCAGATCACTGAGCAGCAGCGCGAGGAGACCCAGTGCCACGGTGGCGGCGCTGGCGGTGATCGCGCCGAAGGAACGGCGGAGCGCGGCCAGGGCCGCGGCCGTCCGGTCGCCGTGCCGGGTGAGTTCTTCCCGGAAGCGGGCGGTGAGGAGCAGGGCGTAGTCGGTGGCCGCCCCGATGACCAGAATGGACAGGATGCCCTGGACCTGCCCGTCCACGCGGACGAGGTCGCGGTCCGCGAGGACGTACACGACGGCGCAGGCGAGACCGAGGGCGAGGACGGCGCTGAAGATGATCAGGAACGGCAGCAGCAGGCTGCGGTAGACGAGCAGGAGAATCACCAGCACGGCGGCCAGTGCCACGCCCAGGAGCAGCCCGTCGATCCCTGCGAACGCGTCCTTGAGGTCGGCCTGACTGGCCGCGGGCCCGGCGATCTCCGCCGTCACGCCTGGCACCGAACCGGCCGCGGCGCGTACCCGGTCGAGGGTGTCCGGCAGCGTGTCACCCAGATCCGAACGCAGTTGCACGACGCCGGACAGCGCCCGGCCGTCCTCGGAGAGCTGTGCGGCCGACGGCGTGCCGACCACGCCGGCCTGCCCGGCCAGAGAGGCGAGCGCCCGGGTGGCAGCCTCCTGCCCGCCGGCGGGTACCTCGCCCGCCCGGCCGGTCCACACGACGATCGCGGGCACCGTCCCCGACTTCTGGAACGCCTTCTGCGTCTCGGACACCTTCGTCGACTCGGCGCTGCGCGGCAGGAAGGCCGCCTGATCATTGGTGGCGACCTCGCCCAGCTTTCCGGCGTAGGGACCCAGCGTCCCTCCGATGCCGAGCCAGACGACGAGCAGGGCTACGGGCACCAGCCATCGGACGATGCGGTGCCGCGGTGCGGGCTTCATTGCTTCCCCATGGGTCGACGCACGACCGATATCTCTCGGCCATTGATTATCTCAATGAGTGAGAGATATTACTCTGGGGGTATGCGCACCGCAGACGGAGGCCCGGACAGAGGCATGAGCGACGGTCCCACCGGGCTCCAGTCGTTCGCTGTGCTGCTGCGCCGTATGAACAGCGAGTTCAATCGCATCACCCATGAGTTCGCCCAGGCCCAGGGACTTCACCCGACGGATGTACAGGCCCTCATCGCCATCCTGGACGCCGATCACGACGGGGCGGGCTCGGTCATGACCCCGGGACGGCTGCGCGAGCAGCTGGACCTCACCTCGGGTGCGGTGACGGCGTGTCTGGACCGGCTGGAGCGTGCGGGTCACATCCACCGCGTCAGGGACGGCGGCGACCGCAGGGTAGTTCGTCTGCATTACGCCGCCGCGGCGAAACTGGTCGCCCGCGACTTCTTCAGGCCCCTCGCGGCGAGCACCGATGCGGCCCGTGGGCAGTTCGACGAGGACGAACTGCACGTCGTCATCCGCTTCCTGGAGGCCATGAACGACGAGCTCGCGCAGCTGAGGGACAGCAGACGGCAGCTGTAGGCGGGGCGCAGCCGGCCGGCCTCAGAGTGCGCGAAGACCGTTGATCACCTCCAGCAGGATGCGTTCGTCGGGCAGCTGGGCAGGCGGCACCGGGCGGCTGACCGTCACGTACCCCGATTCGAGCAGGTCGCCGAGCAGCACGCGCACCACCCCGACCGGGAGGTCGGCGTCGGCGGAGAGCTCAGCGACCGACTGCGTCTCGGTCCGGCAGAGGGTCAGCAGCGTCCGGTGCTCCGGCCCCAGCAGCGCGTCCTCGGAGCTCCCCGTAACGGTGTCGTCGAAGGTGACGAGCGCGATCAGGTCGAAGCGTGCGCCGCCGGGACCCGGTTCGGTCCGGCCACCGGTCATGGCGTACGGACGGACGAGCGGCCCCGCGTCGGCGTCGTACCACTGGCTTCCCGGCATCTCGTACGGGTCGGGGGCGTCCGGGCCCCTGTCGGTACTGGACACTGATCTCCCAGCCCCCTTCAGCCGGCTGCCGACGGGTGCCCGGCAAAGCGCGCCGGGGTACGCAGATGCTCACCGACCCGCTTGACGAGGCGGGCCATCTCGTAGGCGACCAGGCCGATATCGGCGAACGCCGTGCTGAGCACGGCGAGGCACGACCCCTCGCCCGCGGCGGCGACGAACAGGAAGCCGTCGTCCATCTCGACCATCGTCTGGCGCACCGCCCCCGCCCGGAAGTGCCGTCCCGCCCCCTTGGCGAGGCTGTGGAAGCCGGAGGCGACCGCGGCCAGGTGCTCGGCGTCCTCGCGGCTCAGCGCGCTGGACGCGCCGACCGCGAGCCCGTCACCGGAGAGCACGACCGCGTGCCGGACCTCGCCGACGCGGGTCACCAGATCATCCAGCAGCCAGTCGAGTTCACCGGATCGGCGGGGTACCCCGGGCCTCTCGTTCGCGGTCATGCAGGATCTCCTTCGCTGAGCGGGCTGGGTTCGGTGGTGCCCGGGACCGCTGCAGGGGCGCCCGGAGCGGCTCCGCCGCCGCGTACCCAGCCGGCCCGGTACGCGGCCATACGGTCCCTGGCCTGTTCCGGGGTCCGTTGCGCGGCCGTGTCGTCGGCGAGACCGTCGGCCCGCGGCGGTTCGGGCCGGGGTTCTTCACGCAGTTGCGGTACGAGGCTGGCCTGCCGCACCCGGCGGGGCAGGGTGTCGTCGTCCTGTTCCCCCTCCGACGGCCCCGGCGGCGCCGGCCGGGGTCCGTCCTTGTCCTCGGTCCGGCGGGGACGCAGCGAGGTGACCTGGGCGGCGGGACCCGTACGGGACTCCAGCGCCGGAACCGGAACGGGCGCGGGAAAGGCCGTGTTATGGGGTCGTACGGCACGGGGACCGGGGCCGAACGAGGTGCGTTCGTGATCGTCCCGGCGCTCGGCGGAGGCCTTCTGCGGCGCCGGCTGTTCCTCGGCCGGCGGCAGCGCGGTCTGCAGCAGCGCCGTCGGCAGCAGGACCACCGCCGTCGTGCCGCCGTACGGGGAGGTGCGGAGCTGGACCTTGATCCGGTGCCGTACGGCGAGCCGGCTGACGACGAACAGACCGAGCCGGTCGCTGTCGAACAGGTCGAGTGCCTCCGCCTGCTCAATGCGGCGGTTGGCGTCGCCGAGCAGTTCGGCGCCCATGCCGAGGCCGCGGTCCTCGATCTCCAGTGCGTAGCCGTTGCCCACGGGTTCGCCGGTGATGCGCACCTTGGTGTGCGGGGGTGAGAACTGTGCGGCGTTCTCGACCAGTTCGGCGAGCAGATGGGTGAGGTCGGCGACGGCCGTGCCCTTCACCGCGGCGTCGGGCAGCCTGCTGACCTCCACCCGGGCGTAGTCCTCGATCTCGGAGACGGCGGCGCGCACGACGTTGGTCAGGGACACGGGCATCCGCCAGGCTCTGCCGGGGGCGGCACCGGACAGGATGATCAGGCTCTCGGCGTGCCTGCGCATCCGGGTGGTGAGGTGGTCGAGTCGGAAGAGGTCGCTCAGCTCGTCCGGGTCGTCGGCGCGGCGCTCCATGCTGTCCAGGAGGTTGAGCTGGCGGTGGACCAGCACCTGGCTGCGCCGGGCGAGGTTGACGAAGACTCCGGAGATGCCGTCCGCGAGCTCCGCCCGCTCGACCGCGGCGCTGAGAGCGGCCCGGTGGACCGTGCCGAGGGCTTCGCCGACCTGGCCGATCTCGTCCTGGGAGGCGAGGCCCGGCGGGGCCTCGGCCCGGATGTCGAGCTCTTCGCCCGCACGCAGCCGCTGCATGGCGAGGGGCAGTTTGTGCCGGGCGATCTCCAGCGCGCTGTTGCGGAGGCTCACGAGTTCCACGACCAGCGCGCGCCCGATGCGTACGGAGATCACCAGGGAGGCGGCGACGGCGACGCAGCCGAAGATCACGGCGGCTCCGGACGGGCTGAGCAGTCCGCGGGTGAGGGGGTCCGCACGGTCGGCGGCACGCTCACCGGCACCGGTACCGATGCTGTGCAGTTCGCCGCGGACACCGTCGGCGGCGCGCTGCCAGTCGGTGGCGGGCACGGCCAGGGCGGCCTCGCGGCCGGGTGCCGCTGCGAGCACCTTGTCCTCGGCTGCCTGGACGGCGCGGTAGGCGGGCCGGGTGGTGAACTCCCGCCAGGCGGTGCGTTCGGTGGCGGGCAGGTCGGCGCCGGCTGTCTCGGTGAGGCTGCGCCGGGTTTCGGCCGCTCCGGTGAACAGGCGCAACGGCCGGTCCTTCAGCGTGCCGACGTGGGCGGCGGTGGCCATCAGGGCGTCCTCACGGGCCAGCATCTCGTCGGCGCGGGCGAGTTCGAGCAGGACGCGGGCGTCGGAACCGAGCGCGTCGTCCTGGATGCCGGTGAGCGCTCCGGAGACGGCGAAGGCGGCGCTGACCGTCGAGGTGTAGCGGTCGTACACAGCGCCCTCGTCGCCTCCGGCGCCCTTCGGGGCCCCCTTGTCCGTCCGCAGGTCCTGGGCAAGGCCCAGGAAGCGGTCGAGGCGCCCGGCCACTCCCCCGGGGAGGTTTCCGGTGTCGGCGATGGTGTGGCCGTCGTCGAGCCGCAGTGCGTCGAGGGCTGTGTCGGTGCGGCCGGCGCGCTCGTCCAGCGCCGAGGCGTGGGCGCTGCCGGGGTCGGCGGCCTGGAGCATGGCTGCCTTCCGTTCGTTCTGGAGCGCGGAGACCGCCGCCGCCACCGGCGCCCTGACCTCTTCGTCGACGCGTTGCAACTGACGCAGCCGTGCCACGTCCTGGGCCGTGGACACGGTGGCGAAGCCCCAGAGGGCCAGCAGGGAGACGACGGGCAGCATGAGCAGCGAGATGATCTTCGCGCGCACGGTCCTGGGGCGCAGCGTCCGGCGTCCGCGCGAGGCGGATATGCCGTACGCGGGCAGCGGACCATCGTACTCGGCGCTCTCGTCGGCCGGCGGTCCCGCGTGCGCGCGGCGGCCTCGGGCCGGCGGCGCCGGCGGGGTGCCGGGCCGGGCGTCGGAGGCACCGGGGTCCGGGGTCGTGCGGGGTGGGCGCATGGCCTCCTCGTTCCGGGTCGGAGCTGTGTGGGTGGCGGTGCGGCGGGCCGGGCCGCTCGTCAACGGATGACTGCGGGTGAACCGGTGCCGATGGGTGGCGTGTCGGGGTCGCGGGCGGCGCGCCGCGACCGCAGGTCCGGACCGCGGCCGACCTCGGCGGCCCCGTCGGCGGGCAGCCGCGCGCCCTCGGCGTGGACGTACGCGGCACGTTCCGGTGCGGTCGGCGAGAGGGCCACGAATGCGGAGGTCAGGAAGAGGTAGGAGCCGAGCCCGACAGCGAGGGGGAAGATGAACTGCATCGCGGTGGCCCCGTGGAGTGTGCCGCCCGAGGGCGTCACCTGCACGGTCACGGCGAGCATTCCGGTGTAGTGCATGCTGCTGACCGCCGCTCCCATGACGAGCGAGGCGAGGGCCACGGCGCGCGCCGACCTGATGTTGAGCGCGGCCCAGAGGGCGGCCGTCGCTGCGATGACCGCGATGACGACGGAGAGGACGACCCGCAGCGGGTCGTAGTGGATGGTGCCGTGCAGGCGCAGTGCCGCCATGCCGAGGTAGTGCATGCTGGCGACGCCGAGCCCGGTGGCGAAGCCGCCGAGCAGCAGCGCCCTGGTCCGGTCACGGCTGTAGCCGACGGCGAAGACGCCGCCGCCGACCACCACCATGGCGCCGAGGAGGCTGAGGAGGGTCAGCGGCACGTTGTACCGGATGTCTGTGCCGTACACGCCGAAGCCGAGCATGGCGACGAAGTGCATGGTCCAGATGCCCGAGCCGATGGCCGATGCGGCCGTGAGCAGCCAGTTGCGGCGTGAGCGCCCGGTCGTGTCGAGTGCGCGCACGGTGCAGCTCAGGCCCAGCGCGGCGCCGATGCAGGCCATCGCGTACGACAGCAGAGGTGTCAGCCAGCCGAAGGTGGCGTGGTCCAGGTGTCCCATGACTCGGGGACGCTAGTCGCGCCGGGGCGCGCGTCCGGGGCGCATTCGAAAGCTGCCGAAATATGACAGAGAGATGTTCCCCGACGATCGCAGCGTGGTCGAACATGCGCATCGATTCGCGACGTTTCGTTCGGGAGGACACTGCGCGATCATGTCCGCATGGCCGATGACCACACACACGTCCAGGAGTTCTTCACGGCTCGGGCCGCGAACTGGGACACGCGCTTTCCCGACGACGGTCCGGCTTTCGCCACCGCGATCGCCTCACTGGGGCTCCGCCCCGGCGACACCGTGCTCGACGCGGGCTGCGGTACGGGGCGGGCGATGCCGGCCCTGCGGGCGGCGGTCGGGCCCCGGGGCGGCGTGCTGGGCGCCGACCTGACGGTGGCCATGCTGGAGTCGGCGGTTCGTGCGGGGCGCGGCAGCAGCGGGTTGCTGGTCCAGGCCGATGCCGCCCGGCTGCCGCTGCGCTCGGGGACGCTCGACGCGGTGTTCGCGGCCGGGCTGATCTCACACCTGTCCCAGCCGGGTCCCGACCTGGCCGAGCTCGCCCGGGTCGTGCGGCCGGGCGGGCTGCTGGCGCTGTTCCACCCCATCGGCCGGGCGGCGCTGGCCGCGCGGCACGGCCGGCAGATCACTGACGGCGATCTGCGGGCCGAGCCGAACCTGGGCCCTCTGCTGGCCCGTTCGGGCTGGCGCCTCACCTTGTACGTCGATGAGGAAAGCCGGTTCCTCGCCCTGGCCGAACGAACCGGGTGACGCGTTGCCCGGAAGGCTCAGGGTGCGAGGCGAGGCCCGGGCCGAACGAACCGGGTGACACATTGCCCGGTCGGCTCAGGGTGCGAGGCGACTCGCCTGTCGGGTCACCCGGCCTGCGGACCGGGGCCGCGAAGGTGCGGGACCGGGCAGCCTCCGACTCCCGGTGTGGGGAACGTGCCGAGCGCGGCCACCTCGTACCCGTGCGGATATCCCCTGATCTCCGGATTCTGCCGGGCGTAGTGCGGTTTGGCGCGCGGCGGCAGCAGACGGACCGCGCGCGCTCTCAGGCGCAGGGCGCCCCGGGTGAGTGAGCGGGCTGCGGCGCTCGGCCGTGCGTAACGGAAGGCCCTCAGCAGCGAGTCGTCGAGGAGGGCGAGGCTCGCGCCGCGCACGATCGGCGCGAGGGGGCGCGGATACCAGGAGGCCATCAGGTCCAGTGTCGCGTCCGACACCGCGCGCGCCCCCGCGTCCCAGCCGAACTGGGCGTCCTCGTAGGTGTCGAGGGTGCGCTCGAAGTCCTCGTACGTCTGTGGCAGGTCCTTGATCCCCATGTGGGAGCCCAGGGTCCGGTAGTAGGCGGCACACGCCCGCAGTTCGTGGTCGGACAGCCGGCGCCAGCCGTAGGCGTCGAGCCACCGCTTCGGGGTGACGACGAAGGTGCACAGGACATACCGCATGTCGTCGTTGCTGATGTCGAAGCTGTTGTGCATCCGGTTGATCCGGCGGATGGCCGTACGTCCCGGGTCGCTGTCGAAGCCGTGCTCGACGACCGTGTCCAGGAGCAGCGCGGTGTCGTCGTAGCGCTTCTGCGAACGGTCCGTCAGCTCGGCCGTCTCCGCCAGCAGCCGGCCGATGCCGGGGACGGCATACGTGCGGTACAGGGCCAGTTCGAGGGCGCGGGTGATGTCCCAGGGGAACTCGTACGTCGCCGTGATCCGGTAGATCTCCAGGAAGTCCCGTTCGGGATCGAGGCGTTGAATGTCCTTCAGCCGGTCGTAACGCTTCACCGCACCATCCCCCTTGCCCGGGTCGAGTGTCCAAGCCTACGTGTGGGGGCAGGACGGTGAGTACGTACGCCGGACAGGGCCGGCAAGCAAGCACGGCACGTACCCCTCACACGTGTGCGAGGCACGGCCCGCACACGCATCGACGAAAGGCGGTCCCCATGGCCAGCATGTTCGGCATATTGCGCAGAGCCGTGACTCCCGGGCACAAGGGCAGCCCGTCCGCAGCGCCCGCGCGGACGCCGGAGCGCCGGCAGCACAACCTCTTCGAGGCGGCCGCCACGTTCGTCTCGGCATCGGTGGAGGACGATCAGGACCGGATGGACGAGGCGAGCGGCTGGGTGTCGCCGGAGGCGCTCTCGTTCGGTGTCGGAGAACTGGCCTGCCGGGCCGTCATCGCACTGGCCCGCGAGCGCGACGAGTCGCCGGAGACGGTGGCCCGCACGCTGCTCGGCCTCGCGGACAGCTGAGCGGGGGGCGTCCGGTTCGCTGCTGGAGCCTGTGTCCGGCCTTGTCAGGGCCTCGACGAGCGGGTTACCCACTGGTTAAGGTGCGCCGACGACAAGCATGACGGAAGAGGAGGGTGCAGTGGCCGGGACGGACGACACAGTCGGCGACGACGACGCACTGTATGTGCTGACTGCGGTCCTGCTGACCCCTGCGCAGTTCCCGAGCGTCCTCGGCGACGACTACCCGGCAGCCTGTGCGGCCCTGTCCCTGGAGCCGTACGCCGAGGGGTACGGCCTGGTCCTGGGCCAGGACTCCGACGGGGCCCGGTGGACCGTGGTCGTCGACGACGTGTCCCTGGTGGCCGTGGCGATAGCGTCCTGGGACTGCGGGATGGAGTACGACCTGTCGCCGGACGACCGCTCGGTGGTCTGTGCGCTTCCCGGCTGGCCGCTCGCCCTGGCGGTCGCCGCTCCCGGAGTGGCCGCCCCTCACGATCCGGCGCCCGACCCGGATGCGGACGGCGAGGACCTCCCACCGCTGTCCCCGCCCGACACCGATGAGTGGGGGCCCGCCCAGCGCCGGCTGGGCGCGGACGCCATCGCACTCCAGTGGGCGGTCTGGCGGGAACAGATCGACGACGAGACGGCCTTCGAGCCGGCGGACGGCGAGGACTCGGACGGTTCGGAGGCGACGGGCTCGGGTTCCGGCTCGGAGGAGACGGGCTCGGGTTCCGGCTCGGAGGAGACGGGCTCGGGTTCCGGCTCGGAGGAGACGGGCTCGGGTTCCGGCTCGGAGGCGACGGCCGGGGGCACGGAGGACCTGGAGGACGGGGCCACGGAGGACTCGGAGGACGGAGAAGTGCCCGCGCCGCCCTCAGACCACGGCGCCGCCCGCTCCGTATCGCATCCCGGCGTACGGCGGGCGCTGGCCGACGCGTACGCCTATGTCGACACCCCGCCGCCCCCCGGCCGCGTCCGTTCCTCCTTCGCCCCGGGCGACGCCCGGATGATCCGGGCCGACGGCCCCGGCTGGTCCATGGTCGCCAGGACCGACGACATCGCCTTCCTGCTGCTCGACGAGGTGCCGGGGGAAATCCTGACCGTGGGGCGAGGGACGGAGCTCCCCAAGCTGCTGAAGGCCCTGGACGCGATGGCCGTTCGGCCGTCCTGACCCCGGCGGCGGGACACCGCGTGCCGGAGCCCCGGGATCATCCGCTCCCGGGGCTCCCGCGCGCGTCAGGCTCCAGGACCCGTCAGGCTCTCGGACGCGTCCCGGCTCTCAGACCCGTTCCAGCGGCCGGTGGGGCTCCGCGGGGAGCTCGACCTCGACCGGGTCCCCGGGCCGGACCAGGCCTCCCACGGCGACCACACTCATGATCCCGGCCTTGCGGACGATGCTGCCCGCCTCGTCCCGGCCGACGACCTGCTTGAGCAGTCCGTCCTGGAAGTTGTCGATCTGGAGGCACGGGTTGCGCAGCCCCGTGACCTCGACGACGGCCTCGTCCCCGAGGTGCAGCCGGGTGCCGACGGGGAGCGCCAGCAGATCGAGACCACTGGTGGTGACGTTCTCCCCGAGATCACCGGGGGCGACGTCGAAGCCCGCCTCCCGCAGCTCGTCCAACAGCTCTTCCTGTATGAGATGGACCTGCCGCAGATTCGGCTGGGTGGGATCCTGCGCGACCCTGGAACGGTGCTTGACCGTCACCCCCGCGTGTACGTCTCCCTCCACGCCCAGCCCGGTCAACAGCGTGACGCTGTCCCGGTTCGGCTTGGTGAAGCTGTACTGCTCATTGCTGCTCACGACGGTGACTGTCCCGCTCACTGCGCAGGTCCCCTCTCAGCGGCCTATTTCCTTACGCGTGATCCTACGGAGCCTGCGCCGCTGGCCCGGATCCAAGGCCAGGTACGCGATCGCGGGAACTCCGATGAGCACCAGCAGTGACAGCCAGAACCCGATGAACGGCATCAGGACGACTGCGACGACGACTCCCCCGATGGCGATCTTTGCGCTGTTCGACATCGTCCACGCCTCCTTCGCGGCCATTGGCCGCTCCTGCTGTGAGAACGCCTGTGGGCACCCATCGGTTCCAGCCGCCGCGGGTGCGTCCGCGCCGGTCACCTCAGAGGGGCGCCGACCTCGTGCATGTGCTCCAGCGCCTGCCGGTACGACTCGATGAGTCCGGTCTCGGCGTAGGGCATGCCGAGCGCCTCGCAGTGGGCCTTGACCAGGGGCTGGGCCAGCCGCAGATGCGGTCGCGGCATGCTCGGGAAGAGGTGGTGCTCGATCTGGTAGTTCAGCCCGCCGAGGAACCAGTCGGTGAGGACGGCACCGCGCACATTGCGCGAGGTGAGGACCTGCCGCTGCAGGTGCCCCCAGCGGTCCCCGTCCGGATCGGGCATCTCCATGCCCTTGTGGTTCGGGGCGAAGGCCATGCCCAGGTGGAGGCCGAAGAGCGCATGGTGCACGAGCGCGAAGACGACGGCCTTTCCGGGGGACATGACGGTGAGCAGCAGCGTGGCGTAGAGGCCCAGGTGCGCGACCAGCAGGAAGGCGGACAGCGCCCGCTCCCTGACCGGCTGCTGTCGCAGGTACTGGAAGCCGGAGATCTTCAGGGCGATGCCTTCGAGGAGCAGCATCGGGAAGAACAGCCGGGCCTGGTTACGGGTGAGCCAGCGGGCGAAGCCCTCGCGCTGCGCCGCCTGCTTCTGGGTCCAGACGAGAGCGCCGACGCCGACGTCGGGGTCCTTGTCGATGTGGTTCGGGTTGGCGTGGTGACGTACGTGCTTGTCGTTCCACCACGCCTCGTTCATGCCGAGCAGGAGGTTGGCGTGGAACAGGCCGATGGGCCGGCTCACCCGCCGGTCACCGGATATCTGGGCATGGCCGGCGTCGTGTCCGACGAAGGCGGTGCGGGACCAGATGATGGCCAGGGGAAGTGTGAGCAGCAGGGTCCACCAGGTGTTCCCGAGAAGGACCACCGCGGTGGCCACCGCGCCCAGTGCGAGCAGATTGACGGCAATGCCTGCCGCGTACCAGCCGGTGCGCCGTTCGAGGAGTCCCTGCCCCTTGACGGCCCGCAGCAGTGGCGCGAAGTCACTTCCTGTACTTCCGGCACTTCCGGCGCTGTCGCGGGTTCGTTCCGCGACAGTGGTTGCGGCCTGAGGCATGATGTCTCCGGTCTTATAGGTGCGCTGACCTGATGAAACGTACGGGTCGCAGATGTATAGCAGCCATGGAGCCAACACCCGAGGTTTCCTGGTGCCAACCCCCTCATTCCGACGGGGGGCTGGCACCACCGGGCAGACATAAGGGATATTTGCAAGTGATTTGAATCACGCGCTCAGCAGTCCCTTTGACGTCCGCAATGGAGTACCCTCGGCGAACTCGGCCCACTAGTCAAACTTGAGGACTCTGACATCGCTGTGCACCGCCTCCCCGCAGCAACGCTCTCCGAGATCTCCGCGCTCGCCGGCTGTTCCGTGGTCTTCCTGCCTTCGGATCCTTCCCGGACCGGACGGGTCGCCTTCTGGTATCCGGACGGCAGCAGTCCGCCCGACGCCCCGGGAACCGTGGAGGAACTCACCGTCGCCGGCGCCGATGCCCTGCCGTTCGGGGTACCGGCCCGGATCCTCCCGGTGCGGGACGCGCTCCCGGTTCTCACACGCGCCCGGACCGCGGCGCACGCCTCCGCGGCAGCCCTGTTCTGGGGCGCCGCGGGGCTGCTGGCCCTGCAGTTCGCCGCCCGGGGGCTGTTGCTGCCGGGGCTGAGCGCCACGGATCACGACGCGTGGCGGGCCGGACCGCTCACGGCGGACGACCGGACGCGGATCCGCGTTCTTTCCGCGTCCATGCCTCCGACCGCCCACGCGGTGCCGGTCGACGCCTGGGCACAGCCCCTCCTGCTGCCCGAACCGGAGTGGCTGGTGCGGGAGTTCCTCGACGCGGTCGCGGACGGGCTGCCGCGCACACCCGGTGCCCCGATCGCCGCAGGCGGCCCCGCGTTCACCGCGGACGCGCCGCAGCACCTGCCGGTTCAGCGCGCCTGGGTCACCGACGTCGCCGCGGGGCACGATGCGGGCGTCCGGCTCTCGCTGCGCGTGGAGGTGTCCGGCCTCGACCGGACCGAAGAGACGGCCGCGGGGCAGCCGTCCGCCCTTCCCTCCTTCCGGGTCGTTCCGCAGATCCACGGCGTGAGCGATCCGACGCTGGTCGCCGACGCCGCCGAGATCTGGACCGGCTCGGGACCGGCGGCAGCTGCCCTCGGGCCGCGGGCCCGGATGGACACCCTTCTCATGCTGCGCCGGGCCGCCCGCGCCTGGCCGCCCCTGACACCACTCCTGTCGGCGGCCGTGCCGGACGCCGTGGAGCCGGCCGACGAGGAAATCGCCGAACTCCTCGGATCCGCCTCACGGGCTCTCGCCGCCGGCGGTGTTCAGGTCCACTGGCCGCGGGAACTGGCGCGCAAGCTGACGGCGCGCGCGGTGGTGGGCCCCCCGGACGAGGACGGCGAGGGCGAGCCGGACGGGAACCGGGACCCCGCGCGCACCATGTCGGACACCGCCCCGCTCCTGTCCGCCGACTCCCTGCTGACGTTCAACTGGTGGTTCGCCCTCGGTGACCAGCAGCTCAGCCGTGCCGAGCTCGACCGGCTCGCCGAGGCGGGGCGGCCACTGGTGCGGCTGCGCGACCAGTGGGTGCTGATCGATCCCGAAGAGGCGCGTCGCGCCCGGCAGACGCAGGACCGCAAGGTCACCCCCATCGACGCGCTGGGCGCCGTGCTGACCGGTTCCACGGAGGTCGACGGACACCGGGTCGACGTCCGGGCGACGGGCTGGCTGGAGCGCCTGCGGCAGCGGGTCGCGGACCCGGAGTCCCGGCAGGGCGACGAGCCTGCGGTCGGTCAGCCGGCCGCACTCACGGCGACGTTGCGGGACTACCAGCTCCGTGGCCTGAACTGGCTGCACACGATGACCTCGCTCGGGCTCGGTGGCTGTCTCGCGGACGACATGGGGCTCGGCAAGACCATCACGCTGATCGCTCTGCATCTGCACCGCCAGACCCTCGCGGGGGCCGCCGGGCCCACCCTGGTGGTCTGCCCGACCTCGCTGATGGGCAACTGGCAGCGGGAGATCGAGAAGTTCGCCCCGGGCACCACGGTCCGCCGCTTCCACGGCGGATCGCGCAGCCTGGAGGACCTGGCGGACGGCGAGTTCGTCCTCACCACCTACGGCACCATGCGGCTGGACGCGCCCCGGCTCGCGACCGTGCGGTGGGGCATGGTCGTCGCCGACGAGGCACAGCACGTGAAGAACCCGTACTCGGCAACGGCCAGGCAGCTGCGCACGATCGGCGCACAGGCGCGGGTAGCCCTCACCGGCACACCCGTGGAGAACAACCTCTCCGAGCTGTGGGCCATCCTCGACTGGACGACCCCCGGCCTCCTCGGCAGGCTCGGCACCTTCCGCACCAGGTACGCGCGCGCGGTGGAGAGCGGCAGCGACCCGGCGGCGGCCGAGCGCCTCGGCGCTCTGGTGCGGCCCTTCCTGCTGCGCCGGCGCAAGTCCGACCCGGGCATCGCCCCGGAGCTCCCTCCGAAGACGGAGACGGACCGCGCGGTGTCGCTGACGGCCGAACAGGCGGGCCTGTACGAGGCCGTGGTGCGGGAGACGCTGGCGGCCATCTCCGAGGCCGACGGGATGGCCCGGCGCGGCCTGGTGGTGAAGCTGCTGACCGCGCTCAAGCAGATCTGCAACCATCCCGCGCAGTACCTCAAGGAGGAGGACCCGCAGGTCGCGGACCGCTCGGGCAAGGTGGAACTGCTCGACGAACTGCTGGACACGATTCTCGCGGAGGGCGCGGGCGTCCTCGTCTTCACCCAGTACGTGCAGATGGCCCGGCTGCTCGAACGGCACCTGGCGGCACGCGGGGTTCCCACCCAGTTCCTGCACGGCGGGACGCCGGTGGCCCAACGCGAGGCGATGGTCGGCAGGTTCCAGTCGGGCGGGGCGCCGGTCTTCCTGCTGTCGCTCAAAGCCGCCGGAACCGGTCTCAACCTCACCCGGGCGGGCCATGTGGTGCACTTCGACCGCTGGTGGAACCCCGCCGTCGAGGCGCAGGCCACGGACCGTGCGTACCGCATCGGGCAGACCCAGCCGGTCCAGGTCCACCGGCTGATCGCCGAGGGCACGATCGAGGACCGGATCGCGGAGATGCTCGCCCGTAAGCAGGGGCTCGCGGACGCGGTGCTCGGTTCCGGCGAGAGTGCCCTGACCGAGCTCAGCGACGCGGAACTGGCCGATCTGGTGGAGCTGCGAGGGGGTACACGATGAGCGACGGATACGAGTCGGACGCGTTCGGCGACCGGTACGACGGGGAGGGGGACGACACACTGCCCGGGCAGGAGCGCACCTTCGCCGCGCTGCCTCCCGCCCAGGGGCAGGGCTTCGCGGAGTCCTGGTGGGGCCGGGCATGGCTGAAGGCGCTGGAGGACACCGCGCTGGACGGACAACAACTCAAGAAGGGCCGCCGGTTCGCCCGTGAGGGCCGGGTCGGTGCGGTGTCCGTGCGGCCGGGCCGGATCACCGCGGTGGTCCGTGACCGGGACGGGAGCGGCTGTCGCAGCGACGTACTGCTCCAGGAGCTGACCGACGGGGAATGGGACCGTTTCCTGGACATGGCCGTCGACCGGGCCGGGCACATCGCCGCGCTGCTCGACCGGGAGATGCCGCCGCATCTGGTCGAGGACGCCGCGGCGGCCGGGGTGGATCTGCTGCCGGGGGTCGGCGACCTCGACCCGGAGTGCACGTGCGAGGCGTGGGACCACTGCCCGCACACCGCCGCGCTCTGTTACCAGGTGGCGCGGCTGCTGGACCAGGATCCGTTCGTCCTGCTGCTGATGCGGGGCCGCGGGGAACGACGGCTGCTGGACGAGCTCCAGGTGCGGATCGCCGCCAGGGCGGCGGGCCACGGGCCGCCGGACACCGTGGACGATCCGGCCGAGGAGACCGAGGACCGGGCCGCCGTGCGCGGGGTGCCGGCGGCAGAGGCCTACGCGGCGGCCGGCATCCTCCCGCCGCTGCCACCGGTCCCGGCACTCCCCGTCGAACCGGCACCGGCTCCCTCCCTGGACACGGAGACCGACCCCGAACCGGGCGTGGACCCGACCGCCCTGGAGATGCTGGCAACGGACGGTGCGGCGCGTGCTCACCGGATGCTGGCGGAGGCGCTGTCGCCCGGTCATGGGCAGCAGCCGGTCCCGGCCGGGCTGACACCCGTGCAGGACGCCGTACGGCTGGCAGCCGAAGCGCGCCCCGAGCCGTGGATCGCGAACCGGCTGGCGACCGGATCGGGCCGTCAGCGCTCCGGTCTGCCGGCCGCGGTGCGGGCCTGGCGGTACGGCGGCACGGCCGCGCTCGCGGTGCTCGACGAGGAGTGGACACCGGACGCCGACGCCCTCGCCCGGGCCAGGACGCGGCTCGCCGGAGCCTGGGAGGAGGACGAGGCCCCCCGGCTGCGCGCTGATCGCAACCGCTGGACGTCGGCGGACGGCGCGGTCCAGCTGCGCTACGGGCGGGACGGGCGCTGGTATCCGTTCCGCAAGGAGAGCGGCCGGTGGACTCCGGTGGGGCCCGGTGACGAGGATCCGGCGGCCGCCTGGGCGGACGCGACGGTCCCCGCAGACGTCTGACAACGGCTCACCGGCGGGGGGGGGGGGGCCCAAACCCCCCCCCCCCCCCCCCGTGCGCCCCGGGGTTAAAAAAAATGGGAGCCGGGGGTGTTGGGGGGGGGGGGACCGGTAGGCCGGGAGGAACGAGTTTTGCC
>NZ_JBEOVJ010000094.1:0-31050 GCF_040295435.1 Streptomyces sp. NPDC002809 | reverse complement strand
GACCGAGAGCTTGTCGTACCTCGTCGCGACAGCACGGTGCCTCTTCAGGCGGTTGATCCCGCACTCGACCGCGTGACGATCACGGTAATCGGCCGCCGGTCGCGGGCTGGACGAGGCAGGGAATCCGGCGTGAAGGTGGAGAACCGGCAGAAGGGCGGGCCGCCGCGGTTGTGCGCGGTGCGCGCCCACGACGGTGCGGTCAGGGAGACGGTGATGAACGCACAGGACCACGGCCACGAGCACGAACACGACCCGGAACGGGACCACCACGCCCCGCCGCGGGAGAGCGAGCACGACCACGAGCGGATGCGGGGGGAGAGCCTGCACGGCGATGCCTCCGTGGCGCAGCGGGCCCCGGACGACCCCGGCCGGGGAGCGGACACCCACCACCTCTTCCGGGCAGCGGCCACCGGCCGGGCGGACGTCGTCGGAACAGCCGGGATGGGCGTGCTCCAGCGGACCGTCGGCAACGCCGCCCTCGGCCCCATGATGCAGCGCTCCAGGGCCGGTACGCCGGAACAGTCCGAGGACGAGCCGCGCTCGCCGGTCCACGACGTCATCTCCTCCGGCGGAGGCACCCCCCTGGACACCGAGACCCGCACGGATCTGGAGGGCCGGATGGGAGCGGACTTCTCCGACGTGCGCATCCACAACGACTCCTCCGCACACGAGTCGGCCAAGGGTGTCGGCGCACACGCGTACACCGTGGGGAACAACGTGGTCTTCCAGCGTGACGCGTACGATCCGTCGTCACCCCAGGGCCGCACCACACTGGCCCATGAGCTGACCCATGTGATCCAGCAGCGCAACGGGCCGGTCGAGGGCACGGAGGCGCCCGGAGGCATCCGGGTCAGTGACCCTTCGGACCGCTTCGAGCGGGAAGCCGTGACGAACGCGGACCGGGTGCTTTCGGACCCGGCGCCCGCCCGGACCGCCGCCTCGGTCTCGCCGACGGCCGCCCCCGCAGCCGCCGCTGTCCAGCGGACGGCCACGGAGGACGAGGACGAGCAGCCGGCCGATGTCCAGGGATCGTTCGTCCAACGGGCGGAGGAGAAGAGTCCCGAGGAGGAGGAAGAGGCCCCACCGGCCTGAGACGCTTCCTTCGTCGCGCGCGTGCCGGTCCGGCCGACGGTCCGGCACGCCCCTGGCCCTGGTCAGCCGGCGGAGTCGGGGCGCATCGTGCCGCCGAGGAACAGCGACTCGGAGCATCGCGAGGGTGTGCGGGCGCCCACCGGCTTGCCGACCTTCCGGCAGTCGATGGTCATGGTGACCTTTCCGCCCGCCGGCACGAGGATCGGCGTCACGAAGTGGTAGTCGGAGTCACGGAAGTTCTCCAGCCCGAGACTCAGCGCGCTCGTGTTCTCACCGGCCGAGATGACGACGGTTCCGGCGTCACCCTGCGGGTTCTGCACGACGATGTCGGTCAGCTGGAAGGTGTGGCCCTTCGGTACCTGGAGAGCGGTCGAGGAGTTCGACCCGCCGCCCACCGAGTCCCTGACCCGGACCTGCGCACTCGTCGGAGTGGCCGCCCCGTCGCCCGCCCCTGCGCTCGCCTCCGCCTCCGCGGTGGGGCTCGGCGTGGGCTTCGGCGCGCCGGCTCCCGCGTCGGCCCCGGCGGCGTCACCGGCCCCGGCGTCGGCTCCCGTACCCGCCGCGGCGCCCTGGCTCGGCGCCTTGCTCTTGTCCGCCGCTGCCGCGGAACGCACCGCCTCGGGCGTGACCGCTTCCCGCGCCGCGGACTTCACGGCCGGACGCAGCAGCGCGTACCAGATCCCGGCCAGGGCGACGAGCAGCACGGCCGCCGTGATGAGCGCCCGGGGCAGCCAGCGCGGCAGGAGGGGTTCCTGCTGGTAGGAGCCGTCGACGAGGACCGGCGCCACCGGCTCCTGACCCTCGGCCACCTGAGTGGCGGCGAAGACCTGGAAGGGATGCGTCACCGGTGTGCCGCGCCACATCCGCTTCGCGGGCCGTACCCGCAGCCTTCCGAACTCCGCTTGGCCGGGCGCCACCCGGAGCTCGGCCACGTCGAAGGCGACGCGTGCCCGCTCGGTCCCCGGCTGGGCGCCCAGCCGCACCGTCACCGGTGTGTTGCCCCGGTTGTCGACGGCGAGCTGGTGCCGTCCACGGCGAGAGCCGTGCGAGCTGCGCGGGACCAGCTCGGCCGTCGTCTCGGTGAACGGCAGCACGGTCACCCGGCCCTCCGGCACCACCGTCTCGCCCTGTTCACCGGTGGGCACCACCCGTACCCCGAACGGTGTCTCACCCGCCGGCACGGTCGCATCCCGGGGCGGGCGCAGCATGAGCGACACGGTCCGGGAGTCACCCGGGTACAGCGACAGCACCGCCGGCTCCACCGCCGACCAGGCGGCGCACGCACCGACCACCTCGAAGCGGTACTCCTCGACCGTCGTACCGGAGTTGCGGACCTGTAGGGGGACAGCCGTCTCCTCGCCCGGTGCGGCGCTGACGGACGATGCGTCGAGACTTGCCGTGAGACTCATACGGCGGACCGTAGAGTCGTCGTCGACGTCGGACACCGGCCGGGAAGGAACACTTTCGGGCAGATCCCATGCCCCTGACACCCCTTTAGTTTCCTTGTCAGTAAACAAGGGAATCTTGACCGCCTCATAACCAATGAGACGGACGACAACGGCTGCGGGGCGTGTGCACGTTGTGGCCTTCCAGCTGTTGCCCAAGGGGGAGCATCGGCATGGAACGCATGGAACGCACAACTGTGGCGTTACGGGCTCAGGACCCGATCTCGCAAGCAGGCGTGGCCAGCCAGTTGAGGGCCCGCCCCGAAGTCAGTGTCGTGGAACGGGGCGAGGACGAGACCGCGCCCCAGGTCGTGCTGATGGTCGTGGACTCGGTCGATGAGGACGTGCTGAGGATGCTGCGCCACATCCAGCGCACCAGCGACTCACGCACCGTCCTGGTCACCACGGACATCGATGAGCAGAAGCTGGTGAGTGCGGCGGAGTGCGGGGTCGTCGGGGTGATCAGGCGGGCGGAGTCGACGCCCGAACACCTGGTGCACGTCATAGAGACGGTGGCGCGGGGCGAGGGCCACCTGCCCTCCGACCTGCTCGGGAGGCTCCTCGCGGAGGTGGGGCGGCTCCAGGGGCAGGTCCTCGGGCCGCGTGGGCTGCACTTCACCGGCCTCGCGGCACGTGAGGTGGACGTGCTGCGGCTGGTGGCCGAGGGGTACGACACCGCGGACATCGCCACGAAACTGGCCTACTCCGAACGCACGATCAAGAACGTGCTGCATTCGGTGATGACCCGCCTCCAACTGCGGAACCGGTCCCACGCGGTGGCGTACGTCATGCGCCAGGGCCTGATCTGACGACTCACCCGGTCCTCACGCGGTCCTCGGCCGCCCCTTCCGGGCCCGGACCGTGGTGGGGGCCGGGTGCGTTGCGCTCAGGGGCTGCGGGCGCGCTGTTCTCCGGTACTCCTGGTCTGCTGTTCGCGGGCGCTGCCCCAAAGGGCAGTGCGGGCTTCCCGGGGATGTGACTCGCCTTCCACTGCGGGAGCGGAGTGCCTGCGAGATCGTGTGGGCGCTGTTCTTCGGTGGGAGGTCCGGGTGCGGGGGAGAGATTCGGTGCGGTGGATTCAGCCGGCGAACAGATCACGCGGACTCACGGGTGCGCGCCGTTCGGTGGCGCTCGTGCTGCTGTTGCTGGCCGCAGGTCTCGCCCCCGCCTCGGCCGGGACGGGCGTGGCCACGGCCGTCCCGGTTCCGCCCGAGCCGTGGGTCACTCCGGCGAGCCTGCACGAGGCGCTCGATCCCGGCGGGTCGACGGGGGTGGACAAGTCGGTGCGGACACCTGCGCTTCCGCCGAAGCCGGATGTGGTGCTGCTGGTGGACGGCACGATGAGCATGCCTGTCCCCATTCAGGAGGTTCAGGAGAACTTCCCCGCCATCACCGAGAAGATCCTGGCCGAGCAGCCCGACACGCGATTCGCCGTCTCCACCTTCGGCGACCAGGAAGTCGATCCGGGCGCCGGATTCGAGGTTCTGCAGGAGCTGACGGACGACGTCGGGAAGGCTCAGACAGGCGTCGACCATCTGGAGGCACTCATGGGGGGCGGCAGCCGTGGCCCCTCCGAGGACTGGATCAACGGGCTGTGGCAGATAGCCGACGGGGCCGGCGGCAAGACCGTCTTCCGTGAGGGCGCCAACCCGGTCGTCGTGCTGATCGGTGACGCCTCCAGCCACGCGCCCAGCAACGGCCACACCATCGACGACACGATCTTCGCTCTGCAGGACAAGGGCGTCCGGGTGATCGGCGTCGATCTGGACAGCCCGATCGGCGACGGCCTGAACGGCAACGGGGACGCGGGCGACCCGAACTACGTCGAGGACCCGCTGACCACACCGGGGCAGGCGACGCGCATCATCGAGGCGACCCAGGGACGTCTGCTGGAGGGAATCCAGCCCGACGCGGTCGCCCAGGCCATCATGGACGGCTTCGACAACCTCCCCACCTCGGTCGGTTACCGCCTCGACAACTGCGACCCCCACCTCACGGTCTCCCTCGACCCGCCCACCCGCCGGCTGACCAGCGGAGAGACCGCGCACTTCGCGGAGACGATCGACGTCTCGGCGGACGCGCCGCAGGGCACCACCCTCACCTGCACGGTGCAGTTCCTGCTCGGCACCCAGGTCCCCGGGACGGACACCATCGGGCCCGCCGCGGCGGCGGACCCCGACTTCCAGCAGCAGATCAGCATCGACGTGAACGACACAGACGCCCCTGTCGTCACGGTGGACGACCGCATAGCCAGGCCGGAGAACGACGACGGAGCACGGATCACCTATACGGCGACGGCGACCGACGCCCAGGACGGTGAGCTGCCCGTCACATGCACGCCCGCGTCCGGATCGGTCTTCCCCATCGGGACGACCACGGTCACCTGCTCGGCCACCGACGAGGCGGGCAACACCGGCACGGACACCGCGCGCTTCGAGGTGCTGGAGCCACCGCCGGATCCCCCGTCACCACCGCCGCCGCCCTCGTCGGAGGTCGCGGTCAAGGTCGACGTCAGCCCCGACCGTACATACATCACCCGCCCGGCCCGCGCCGGCTTCACCATCACCAACGCCGGCCCGGACACCGCCGGGGGAGTCGTCATCGGTGCGGCCTGGCCGGCCCCGTCGGCCGGCAAGGACCGGAGCCTCCAGGCCCTCACCCGCTGCACGGAGGCCAAGCCGTGCACGATCCCGGCGGGCGGCAGGATCGAGGTGGCACAGACGGCGACGTACCGCGTGGCGATCACCGGGGACGTACGGGCCACCGTGCGCGGCACGGTCCCGGACCGCCGCACGGCCAACAACAAGGACACGGACCGGCTGCGCGTACTCAAGCCCTCCCTCACCGTCAGCCCGCAGGTCGCCAAGCCCGGACAGCCCGTACTGGCCCGAGGCAAGGACTATCCACCCGGCGAAACCGTGAACCTCACCTGGAACCGCGGGATCACGGGCGACCGGTCGGGGGTCGGAGTGGGCCGCGACGGCACGTTCGAGGTGCAGATGCTGGTGCTGCGAAAGGACACCCTCGGTCCCCGCATCCTGCGAGCCACCGTCCCGGACCTTCCCCGCCTCCAGAAACCGGTCCTCGTGGTCCAACGCAACCTCCAGCCACCGGACTTCAAGGGACGGACGTGAAAGCCGCGGACGTGGGCGGACCAGGCGTGAGAGGGACGGGCCCCGGATGATCCACGAGGTGGATGACGTACTGCGCTCCCTGATCAGGGCGGAGGTGCTCGAAGGTGGCCAGATCGCGGTGGTCTTCGACGCGCCGACCCGGGAATGGGCGGCCAAGGTGAACGCCCCGATGGTCAACCTCTACCTCTACGACATCCGCGAGGACATGCGGCGCCGCGAGCGCGGACTCCACAACGAGTACGACGAGCGGGGCACCATCGTGGCGCGACGCCGCCCGCCCCGCTACTTCAAACTGTCGTACCTGATCACGGCATGGACGAAGCGCCCGGAGGACGAGCACCGGCTGCTGTCCTCCCTGCTCGCCTGCCTGCTGGCGTACGAGGCACTGCCCCCGGAACGCCTGGCAGGCACCCTCGCCGAAATCGGGGCCGCCGTGCCGATGTCGATCGCGCTCCCGCCGCCGGAGGACCGCTCGTTCGCGGACGTGTGGAGCGCCCTGGGCGGCGAGCTCAAGCCCTCGCTGGACCTGGTGGTCAGCGTCCCGGTGACCGCCTCGCCGACGTACGCGGCGGGCCCGCCGGTGGGGGAGGAGGGGCTCCAGGCGCACTTCGGGGACGTACCCCCGCCCTCGGAACCGCAGAGCGCCCCGATGCCAGGACGCGGCAGCCTCCCGGTCTACGGCAGCCGCCCCGGCCGGCCGGCATCCGAGGACGCACTCGCCTCCACGGAGCCCCGCCGGGGCCTCTCCCTCCGGATCACCGAGAACCGGCGCACCCAGGACGGCCGTACGGAGGACAGCACCGCATGACGCCCCCGGACCACCCCGCCGAGGACCCGAACCTGCGCCACCTGCTCGCCCGCGCGGTCGACGTCGAGCAGCGCATCCGCCATGCGGTCGAGGTCCGGCAGCGCACGGATCCGGACCCGGAGGACGCGTTCCGGGGGCTCTACCTCACGGACGAGAACGTCGCGAGACTGCTGGACGAGGACGAGGCACGGGGCTTTCCGGAACCGGTGCGGGAGGAAGCCGCCCCTGCGTACGGGGGCAATCCCACCCGACTCACCGCCCTGCAGGCCGAGTTCGGGCTCACCGCGCTCGACATCGAGATCCTGCTCATCGCACTCGTGCCGGATCTGGACGACCGCTTCGAGGCGTTCTACGGCTACCTCAACGACGACGTGACCCGCCGCCGCCCGTCCATCGGCCTGGCGCTCGGCCTGTGCGGGCTGTCACCTGCCGACGCGGTGGCACGGGGCCGGCTGGCGGCGCGCGCCCCGCTCCGTCACTCGGGGCTGCTCCTGGCCGAGGACCTGGACCGCCCGTTCCTGAGCCGGGCGCTGCGCGTCCCGGACCGCGTCACCGCCCACCTCCTGGGCGACGACACCAGGGACCCGCGCCTGGCCGACCTCCTGGCCCCCTGGCACGCGGTGGCGGGCGTCGGCGACCCCGCACCCCTGGCCCGGGTCCTTGCCGACGGCCTCCCGCTGGCCTACCTGAGCGAGGACCAGGGCGGGGCGGGCACAGCCCTCGCCGCCTCCGCACTCACGCTCGCGGGCCGGGGCGTACTCGGCCTGGACCTGGCCCGCCTGGCGGAGGACCCCGCGCCGGCGGACGCGGTACGTTCCCTGGTCCGCGAGGCACGGCTGACGCACGCGGGCCTGGTCTGCGCCCCGCTGGACGCACTGTCCCGCGAACACCCGCGCCTGCTCAGACTTCTCACCGCCACGCCCGTACCCACGGTCATGGTGGGCAGGGCCCCGTGGGACGCCTCCTGGTCGACGATCCCGCCACTGCTCCTGCACGCCCCGAGGGTGGAGCCGTCGGCACGCGCCGCGCTGTGGAGCGACGCGTACGAGCACGCGACCTCGGCCCCCCACCCGCCCGCCATCGACCCGGACCACCTCCTCGCCCCCTTCCTCCTCACCCCGGAACAGGTCACCGGTGCGGCCCGCAGCGCCGCCCAGACGTCGCAGCTCGACGGCGGGACCCTCACCCCCGACCACGTACGCCAGGGAGCCCGCGCCCAGAACGCGGCCGGCCTGGACCGTCTGGCGCGCCGCATCGAACCGGCGGTGACATGGAACGACCTGGTCCTGCCCCCTGACGCCCACGCCCAGCTCCGCGAACTCACCGCCCGCGCCCGCCACCGCGACCGCGTCCTGGGGGAGTGGGGCATGCGCCCGGGGGGCGGCAGGGGCCGAGGCGTATCAGCGCTCTTCGCAGGCGACTCCGGCACGGGCAAGACCATGTCGGCGGAGGTGATCGCGGCCGACCTCGGCCTGGACCTCTACACGGTCGACCTGGCCACGGTCATCGACAAGTACGTGGGCGAGACCGAGAAGAACCTGGAACGCATCTTCACGGAAGCGGCGGGAGTCAACGGAGTCCTGCTCTTCGACGAGGCGGACGCGATCTTCGGCAAACGCTCGGACGTGAAGGACGCGCACGACCGCTACGCGAACGTCGAGAGCGCCTACCTCCTCCAGCGCATGGAATCCTTCGACGGCCTGGCCATCCTCGCCACCAACCTCCGCGCCAACCTCGACGACGCCTTCACCCGCCGCCTGGACCTGGTCATCGACTTCCCGGTCCCGGACCCGGAGCAACGCCTGGTGCTCTGGGAGCGCTGCCTGGGCACGGTGCTCCCACGCGGCACGGACCTCGACCTGGCCTTCTGCGCCGAGAACTTCGAGCTGGCCGGCGGCAACATCCGCTCGATCGCGGTGACCGCTGCGTACCTGGCGGCGGACACGGAGGCCTCGGTGACGATGGCGACGCTGATCCACGCGATCCAGCGGGAGTACCAGAAGCTCGGGCGGCTGACGCTGGCCTCGGAGTTCGGTCCGTACTTGGGGCTGGTTCAGGGGTGACCGTTGTCCGCCCGGCAGGTCACCGCCGTACAGGTCACCGCCGTACAAGGGCGTCGGCCATCTTCGCGTGACCCGTTGCCCGGTGACGGTCGTGAACGAGCCGGCCGTCAGCCTGTCAGCCTGTCAGCCTGTCAGTCGGTCAGCCGGTTCAGGGCCGCCGCTGTGAGGGCGGTGACTGCCGCCGGGAGGGCCGTGCGGACGGCGGGAGCGAAGTGTGCAGAGTGGTTGGGGGCGACGTCCGTGCCGCCCGATGCCGCCCACTGGGCGGGGCTCGCGACGCCCAGCATCCAGTAGACGAGGGGGACGCCGGCCTCGCCGTGGAGGTTCAGGCCCGCGTCGCCGTAGAGGGAGAAGTCCTCGGCGGCCAGGGACGGGGGCCAGGTGACGACCTGTCGCGGCCCGTACAGGTCGGTGTGGGCGGACCGGACGGCCCGGGTCGCGGCCGGGTCGCCCCGCAGGGCCGGGGAACGGGTGACCACGGTGAGTCCGGGGTCCCGGGGGCAGGCGGAGGCAGCGCACTCGGCCCTGACGATGCGGTCGACCGCGGCCAGGGCCCGGTCCAGGGCGTCATCGGTGAGGGCCCGCACGCCGATGCCGAGTTCGGCCGTGTCCGGTACGACGTTGACCGCCGTGCCTGCGTGCACTGTGCCCACAGTGAGGCTCAGCTGCTCGGACGGGGCGGTCTCGCGGGCGACGATCGTCTGGAGCCGGCCGATCACCGCTGCCGCCGTGACCACGGGGTCGACGGTGAGCTGGGGGGTCGCGGCGTGACCCCCTCGGCCGTGGACGACGACGGTCAGGGCGGCGCTCGCGGCCACGACGGGAGCGTGGGGGCCGCCGTGCGCGATCAGGCCGGCGGGCAGTGGTGCGGCGTGCTGGGCGAGGACGGCGGCGGGCCGGCCGAACCGCGCGTACAGGCCGTCCTTCAGCACGGCGCTGGCACCGGTCAGGGTCTCCTCCGCGGGCTGGCCGAGGACGACGAGAGTGCCGCTCCAGCGGGTGGCGGTGCGGGCGAGCAGATCGGCTGCTCCGATGGCGGCGGCGAGGTGGAGGTCGTGGCCGCAGGCGTGCATGGCGCCGTTGGTGCTGGCGTACGGGAGTCCCGTCCGCTCGTCCAGGGGCAGGGCGTCGAGTTCGGCGCGGAGGTAGACACGGGGGCCGTCGCCGTTGCGGAGCACTCCGACGACCCCGTGGCCTCCGACGTCGCGGGTGACGTCGAGCCCGATCGCGGCGAGCCGGTCGGCGAACAGGGCCGCGGTGCGGGTCTCCAGGCCCGAAACCTCCGGGTGGCGGTGGACGTCCAGGTAGAAGGTGAGCGCGGGGCGGATCACCTCGTCGATGGCTGCGAGCACAGGGGGCGCGTCGGGCACGTTCGGTGAAGTGGACACGATAAATGGGCTCCTGACGGTATATCGGGTGACTGCGCAGAGACGTCGCTGGCGGCGCGTGCCAGCGATGTGTGAGCGGGACGCGTGCCGAGCGGTGAGTGACGGACGGTGCAATGGGTGCGTACATCCCACCGGGTGTACGCCAGCGGGTGGCCCCCCGAAAACGGCGGGCCCGGACCGGAGGAGTCATCATGGAGAAGAACCTCAGCACCCTCGCCGACGAGATTCTCGAGCTCGAGGCCGAGACCTTCGAGATCTCCGACTACTCGGACGCCAGCGAGGTCGTGCTGGCCGGCTCCACCAGCACCAGCTCGACCTCGACCTGTAGCTCCACCACCAGCACCACCTCCTGCTCCGCCTGACCGGGCGCCGGAAGCGCTGAGCGGGCCCTGCGCCCGGCACCTGCCCCGGGGGCAGGTGCCGGGCGTATCGCTGTTCACGGGAACGGGTGCGGGACCATGCGGATCTCCGGGTCGGTCAGGTCGGTATTGCGGTGTCCTCCCCGGCGCAGAGCGGTGCGCAGACGGGGCATCAGGGGGGCGCGTCTGCGGTTCCAGCCGAAGTCGATGGGTAGGAGGCCGGGAACCAGGGTGGCGACGGTGCGCAGGCCCATGCGTTCCTGTTCCGGAGCGGTCTGGTCGACGACGATCACGTCGTGGCCCGCCCGGGTGAGTTCACCGATGACGGCCCGGACGTCGTCGCGGAGGTCGCCGGTGCGGGGGCGTCCGGTGGACTCCCAGTCCTGGTAGACCGCCTCGAAGGGGCGCACCGCCAGGGGGCGGAGGTAGCTTTCGGCGTGGCCGGCCATCCGGGGCAGGCCGTAGAGCTGGGCGTGGTCCTTGAGGTGGCGGACCCGGTCGAAGTCGTCGGCCATGGCCTCCAGTTCGTCGCGGCGCTCCTCGGTCTGACGGGCGAGGTGCGGAATGTAGGTGAGGACTTCGGAGAGGGCTCCCTCGACCGCGGCGCGCGGGTCCAGCGAGGCGGCCGCCGCGAAGGAGAGGATGCCGGGTCCGCCGTCGCGGCGTACGGCGACCGCGGTGCAGACGGGGATGGTCAGGTCGATGCGGTTGTCGAGGACATGGACGTCGTATCCCTGGAGCGCCGCGCGTTCCGCCATGGCGGGTGCGGTCCGGCCGCCGACCGTCGCGAGGTCGATCTCGGTGAGGCGGGCGTTGCCGTACCAGGCGTTGAGGAAGGCGTCCCGTTCGACGAGTTCGAGGAGGCCGCCCAGGACCGCCTCCTCCAGGCCGCCGCCGATGGCACAGCCGTTGGAGCATTCGAAGACGAAGTTGTCGGCGGCCAGCCCGGCGCTGTAGTGGACGAGTCGGGACGGGACGAGAACGGGCCGCTCGTCGCGCAGGGACCAGCCCCACTCCCACGGAATGGGGCGGTCCGGGTCGAAGGGGTCGACGAGGGGGTCGTCGCGGTAGGTGAGGGGATCGTAGAGCCCGCACTCGGCGGGGTCTACGGCGTTCTCGCGCAGGTCATTCCATGAGCCGGTGACCGGAGTGATCCGGCGGCGGCGGTGCGTTCCCGCGTAGCGTTCCAGACCTTCCAGGAAGGCGAGCGTGCGGCTGGTGGAGAAGGCGTTCTCCTGACCGCTCCAGGTCACGTCGTTGAGTCCGGCGTAGCCCCGTACGAAGGCGCTTCCCGCGACGGGAGCGGTCGTCGGCGAGGTGACGTCGGTCCAGGTTCCGCCACCGAGCGCCCCGCAGACCGGGTTGGCCAGCGCCTCCTCAGGCAGGGGGTACGAGGATGCGGGGCGCAGCCGGTAGCCGTCCGGGTCGGGCTTGAGCCGGGGTGCGAGAGCGAGAGGCCGGGGCGTGGCGGGTACGGGAGACGGGGCGCAGCCGGGGCAGAGCGGGTCGGCGAGGAGGGGATACGTCCGTATCCGCAGGCTCGTCAGGTCGAGCCGGGTGACCTGGGGGAGGGCACGGTCGGCGGGGAGGCCGGCGGGGGGCTCGGCGCCCGGGCCGTCCAGAAGGGCGCGACAGAGCGCGGCGGCGGAGTCGTAGCTGTGGTCGGTGAGAAGGGGCCAGGCGCCGGTGGGGCGGGGGCCGTCGGGGCCGCCGGTCTCCAGCGCGTCACGTTCGCTGCGGCTGCGCAGACGTTGCCAGCGCATCGCCAGGCACCGCCCGCAGGCGGGGGATGTGCCGTCGCCGCCCCAGGGGCCGATCAGGACCGCGGAGGCGGTGAGGTGGACGCGGGCGGCGGGGCGGTCGGCCGACCAGGGGTCCGAAGCGCCGCGGTCACCGGGGGCGGCGTCGGTGGCGCCGACCGGGACCACGGCGATGTCGTGGCCCAGGCGGCCGGTGAGCGCGGTGTGGAGTGCGGACCGGGCCAGGTCCATGGGCGCCGACGTGTTCGGCCGTGTGTTCATGACGACCTCGTCCAGCGGAAGGTCTTGACGGCGAACGTGCCGAAGACCAGCGCGAAGACGGCGAGTCCGCCGCAGCCCACCCAGACGTCCGACAGTTCGCCGCGTCCGGCGAGTGCGTAGGACACGGAGTCGTTGAGGTAGCGCAGTGGCATGACCAGGGAGACCTTCTGCATCCAGGACGGCATCGAGTCCAGGGGGAAGAAGGAGCCGGAGAGGAAAGCCATCGGCAGCATCAGGAAGTTGGCGACGGCCGCGACGGACTCGGGGGTGTTGGCGAAGGATCCGATGATCACGCCCAGCAGCAGGAAGGTGGTGATGCCCAGGATCAGTACCGGGATCAGGAGGGGCCACCCGGAGGCCGGTTCGAGGCCGAACACCGGGAGCATGGCGACGCCGACGAACAGCAGCGACTGCACGGTGCCGACGGCGAGGGCGATGACATAGCGGGAGCCGATGACGGCGGAGAGCGGGGACGGGGACATCCGGATGAGGCGCAGGATGTCGTCGTTGCGCCACTGCATCAGGGTGAACGAGATACCGAACACGGCGGCGTTCGCGACGCCCCAGGAAAGCACTCCGGCGGCGGTGTAGGAGAGGTAGGACAGGCCGCTCTCCTCAACTGCCTGGCCGCGGAAGACGAGGCCGAAGACGACGAGGAAGATGAGGGGGAAGGCGAACGTGAAGAAGAGGGTGGTCCTGTCGCGGACCTGGGCACGGTAGCCCGCCGCGGTCAGCGCGGTGTAGGCGCTCATGACTGGTGCTCCGTGGTGTCGGCGTTCCGGCGGGGGGTCTGCTGGGTGAGCCGGGCGGTGAGGTCGAGGTAGACGTCCTCCAGATCGGCGGTGCGCGTCTGGATGCCGTCGAGTCCGGTGAGTCTGTCGACGGCGCTGAGGACCCGGCCCGCCGTGCGGGTCTCCAGGACGAGCGAGCCGCCCTGGACGGTGACCCGGTCGACCCCGGGAATGTCCGCCGCCTCCTCCTCGTCGAGGCGGCCCAGCGGCAGCATCAGCCGGGTGGGGGCCTCGAAGGCGGCGACGAGGTTGTGCGGGGAGTCGGTGACGGCGATGCGGCCGTTCACCAGGATCGCGACCCGGTCGCAGAGCGCTTCGGCCTCGTCGAGGTGGTGGGTGGTGTGCACGATGGTGCGGCCTTGCGCCTTGAGGGCCCGCAGCACTTCCCACAGCGCGCGGCGGGCCTGCGGGTCGAGGGCGGCGGTCGGCTCGTCGAGGAAGATCAGCTCGGGACCGTGGACGAGGGCGGAGGCGATGGCGAGGCGCTGGCGCTGTCCGCCGGACAGGTTCTCCACCTGCACGTCCCGCTGTTCGGTGAGCCCCACGGATTCCAGAGTGGTGTCGACGGCGGCGCGCGGGGCGCCGTAGAGGGCGGCCACGGTACGCAGGTGTTCGTGGGCGCTCTGCCGTACGAAGAACGCGGAGGACTGCGTCTGTACGCCGATCCGGGGCAGCAGGGCGGTGTTGCGGGGACGGGGGGACTCGCCGAAGAGGGTGACCGTGCCGCTGTCGGCCTGGCGCAGCCCTTCCATGATCTCCACCAGCGTGGACTTGCCGGCACCGTTGGGGCCCATCAGACCGAAGAACTCGCCGCGGTGGATCTCCAGCGACACGTCGTCGACGGCCTGCCGGTCCCCGTACCGCTTGGAGACGTGGTCGACGCGGACGGCGGGGGGTGTGGGTGGCATCGCCTGTACCTCACTCATGTGGTGCGGGGGTCCTTCCGGTCGGGTGGGTCGGTCGCGCGGTGGGTCACCTCGTCAGCAGCAGGAACGCCACGGTGCATGTGCCACCTGCGGCGAGGAGGACCAGCAGGGCGAAGCCGGCGGCGTACGCCGTGTAGATGCGCCGGGCCCGGAGGGGGTACGCGGAACGGGCTTCTCCCCTGCTCCGGCGCAGCACCAGGTAGGCGCGGGTCTCCGGGGCCAGCCGGGTGGTGCCGAGGACGTGGCCGAGCATGCGGTACCCGTCGAGCGGGGGCAGCGGTACGAGGTTGCTGAGCCCCTGGACGCTGCCGAGGAACAGCAGCCCGGCGAGGAGCGGCCGGGCGGTGTCGGTGTCGGGGAGGAGGAACCACCAGAGGGCGAACGGCAGCAGGAGCACCATGTTGAGGTGAGCGCCCGCTCCGGCGATCACGAGTCTGGCGCGCAGGCCGGGGATGAAGAGGTAGTTGCCGACCGTGCAGTGGAGCATCACCGCCGGGAACCGCCAGCGCAGCCCGATCTCGGTGACCTGGCCGCCGTAGTGCTGCGCGGCGATCCCGTGGGCGAGTTCGTGCAGGGTGATGCTGAACCAGAGGAAGAGGGCGACGGCCGCCAGGACGGCCGGTTCCCGGATCAGCTGTCCCGTGCCGTCGATGAGTTCCCCGGTGTGCCAGGCCAGTACCGGCACCGTGATGAGGACGGCGGCCAGGAGAGGGAGCTGGACGACGGGGTGGAGCAGGGGGCGCAGGACGTGGTGCAGTCGTGCGGTGGTCCTGTCCGCGTCGGCGACCATACGGCGGGAGCCGTGCCAGAAACCGC
Source organism: Streptomyces sp. NPDC002809 (assembly GCF_040295435.1). NCBI lineage: Bacteria > Bacillati > Actinomycetota > Actinomycetes > Kitasatosporales > Streptomycetaceae > Streptomyces > Streptomyces sp. NPDC002809. The sequence goes on along the minus strand of NZ_JBEOVJ010000094.1, from coordinate 16,207 downwards.
CGGTGCGGGCAGGCGGGGGTGCGGCGGGCGGCGGGTCGGGGGCGCCTGCCAGCAGGCCGCGGGTGCCGAGGAGTCCGAGCAGCCGGATCCAGGGTTCCGCCGTGAGGCGGCGGCCGAAGTGCTCGGCGTAGGCGGGTGCGAGGTCGTCGAGGGTGCGGCTGCCGTCGAGCCGGGATATGAGGAAGTGCTCCTTGGGTCCGACCTCGAAGGTGGCGCCGCTGACGGGGTGTCTGATCAGGTGGACCGTGCGGGGCCCGCGCAGCAGGGGCGGGCTGATGAGGACACCCGGCCGCAGCGCGGGGCGATACGCGCGGGTGGCGTCTGCTTTCGGGGAGGTGGCCGCGGGCGGGGTCGTCGCTCTGTCGGGTGCGGGCGTCATGCGTCGGCCGTCCTCGTGCCGGCCGGATCGCGGAGCACCTGGCCGAGGACGAAGGAGAGGTACGCCTCGTCGCGGATCGTGACGTGCAGACGGTTGTTGGTCATATGCATGTACGGGGAGAGCAGCCGGGGCAGGACCGCCGACACCTGGGTGAGCGGCACCAGCGGTGCGGCGTCGGCCGGCTCGGTGCGTTGCTGTCCGGTGTCCTCGCGGGCGGGGCCGTCCCAGGCGGGGAAGAGGAGTTCGCCGCGGACGGTGAGCTCCTCGACACGGGCCCGCAGCTCCAGGCAGTGGGCCGCCCAGCCGCGCAGGAAGGACGGCAGCCGTCCGAGTTCACCGTCGGCGACGGCGCTGCGGATACCGGCGAAGCGGCGGCCCAGCGCGGGGGCCGTCTCGGCGTAGTTGCTCTCGTACTCCTTCGAGCCGATGAAGCCGGTTCCGGGGAAGGCCCGGTGCCAGAACTCGTAGTAGCCGCCGAGGTATTCGGTGAGGCGGTCCTCCTCGGGGAGGAAGCAGCCGGCCATGACCATCATCAGCTGGGCGGAGGTCCCGAGAAGCACGGTCCGCAGGTGGAGGTTCATGGTGCGGAAGGCGTCCATGACCAGCTCGCTGGAGTGCCGGAAGTGCCATTCGGCGAGCTCGACGCCTGCCGGGCCGCCGTACTTGGCGTGCTCGGGGGCGTAGGGCTCCAGGCTGAAGGAGTTGTTGGGCCGGAGGTTCATCCGGCCGTCATCGCCCATGTACCGGCCGCGGTCCTCACCGGGGAACTCGATGTCGAACAGGGCGTTGTAGAAGTCCTTCAGGAAGCCGGAGTCGACCTCGTACAGGGCGGGACGGGTCCGGAGGAAAGCGGTCAGCGCCTCCTCGGCGCGACGCCGCACCTCGGGGGCTGCCGCTGGGCTCGCGGGGCGCAGCCGGAGCCGTACGTGTGGGCCCTCCAGCCAGTAGTTGATGAAGAAGTGACCGGCGAGCAGGCCCTCCTGCGAGAGTTCGGCGACCAGCGGGCGGACGCAGTTGACCAGCATCGGCCGGGGACCGGCGGCGTAGAAGACGTGCAGGGCGATCCACTCGCCGGGCTCGGTGGCGGTGGGGCGGGACGTGTTCAGTTCCGGCATGTGGGGCCGTCCTCGGTACGCGGGCGGTAGGTGAAGGTCTCCACGGCCAACTCGGCGACGTGGCACCCCTCTTCGGATGTCAGGTGCAGGGAGTCCTCGGCGGGGAGCATCTCGCGCAGGACGACGCGGGCGCCCGGTTCGCGTTCCACGAGGGCATCGAAAGCGGTCAGTGACAGCGGGCTGTCGAAGTCCACGTACAGCGGCTTGGCGCCCTGAGCCCGGCCGCCTCCACTCCGGAGCGGGGTCGCGAAGACCTGGCGGGGCAGCTGGTGGGTGCGGCGCCAGCGCTGCCAGTCGAGGTACCACCGTGCCTCGTCCGTGCCGGGGCGCCGTGCGGGGAGCACGGACGTGTCGGCGGTCCAGCTGCGGCGGCCGAGGACGATGTCGCCGTGGACGACCCGTGGCCTGCGGGTGACGCCGTCGCGGGAGGGGCTTTCGGGGACGCCGCCCCAGAGATCGGTGGGGGTCATGGTGCTCGGTGAGAGGAGGAGGAGGGTGCGGGGGATCTCGGGGAGGGCGACGGGGACCAGATAGCCGAGGTAGACGGGGACGACCTCGCGGTCCAGGCGGCGGGAGCGCAGGGCGAGACGGTCGAGGGAGTCGTCGTGCTGGAGGTACAGGTCGTCCAGGTCGATCCGGTCGCTCTCGGGGACGGTCGATATCTCTCCGGGGCAGACGATCTGGTGGTCCGTCAGTTTGCCGTGCAGGTTGAGATTGCTGGTGACCGGGCCACCGGTCAGCTCCGCGAGGACGGCGCCCCCGGGCGGGAGGGAACGCAGTTCCGAGCGCAACCGCGCCGAGAGGCCGGTCGTGGTGTCGCCGTCGTAGACATGGGTGAAGCGGCTGAAGGGGAAGGCGAGTCCGCCGTACGAGCGGTTGAGGACGACCAGGGGTCTGCCGGTTCCGCTGTCCGGGGTGGGCAGGCCGACCTGGATGTGATGGCTCTGCGGGGTGAAGTCGGCTGTGAGTGCGTCGAGTTCTCCCGTGACATCGGCGAGCAGTCCGGCGGGGAGGTCGATCTCGGCGGACGATCCGTGCTTCTCCCACTGCTCACGCATTCCGGCGACGAAGCGGCGGCGTGCGCTGTCCAGGGCGCGCAGCGCGGGCTGGCCGAGCCAGTTCTCCTCGGGGACGTACTCACCGGCGGCGTCGAAAGCCTTCCGCTCGGCCGTGAAGGAGATGTACTGGTCGAAGAAGTCCTCGTGGAAGTCGTGCACCAGGCCGAGCAGGTCGTCGCAGCGCCCGCCGCGGCCGTAGCGGGCCAGGAAGAAGCCGTGCAGGGTGATGCGCTGGGGCAGGGTGATGTCGAACATCGGGAGGATGCCCTCGACCCGGCGCAGGTCCTGCCCGGTGGTGCCGGCCAGCGGTCCGGGCCCGCCGGGAAGGTCCTCGCCGGCGCTGACGTCCTCGTACACCAGGGTCTGCGGGAGCGCGGGGTTCTCGGCGCCCAGGTCCCGCTGGATGCCCAGGAGTTGGGTGCGCAGGCTGCGCAGCAGTTCGCGGCGCTCGCCGAGAGGGGCGGCCGGGTAGGCGGCCAGACAGGCGGCGGGGCCGTCCAGCGCGGCGGCGACGGTGTCCGCCCAGGGGGCGCCGAGGCCGCGCAGCGCCTTCTGGAAGGAGCCCAGCGGGTCGGGGCTGTGCACATCGGTGCGGAGACCGGGCACCTGGACCATGCCGAGCTGGACCAGGGCTGCCGCGTACCGTTCGCATTCGTCCTGTCCGGCGTCCTGTCCGCTCCGCAACATGTCCACGAGGTCGCGGTGGCGCAGCCCGTCGTGGGCGGAGAAGAAGGCCAGCAGGCGGTCCAGGGTGTCGGTGCCCCGGAGGTAGAACAGCCGGTCGCGTACCGCGTCGAAGGTGACTGCCGCACTGTCGTCGCCGGTGGTCACCCACTGGCGGACGTAGCGAATCCGGTCCTCGTCGCGGCCCCAGCCCGGGGAGAGTACGACGGGGAGGTCCTGGCGGCGTACGGGGTCGGCGAGGATCAGGTCCGCCAGCCGTCCGAGCGCGACGACGTTGAGCCGTACATGGCTGGTCCAGCTCTCCCCGACGCGCAGGGGGCCGGGACCGGGGTCCGGGTCCTGGGCGTCGAAGATGCCGGTGGCGACGGCGGTGAGGGTGCTGAAGGGGCTGGTCTTGCACGCTGTGCGGTAGAGGTAGGTGAGCGCGGACCGTTCGATCTTCCGCATCCTCTTGCCGGGTTCGGCGCTCGTGTCGTGGAGATAGCCGTCGAGTCTGCTGTCCAGGGTGGGGGAGGCCAGAAGCAGTCCCAGCCGGAGCCGCTCGCGGGACAGGGCCTCGCGCAGCTCACCCCGTGCCGTACGAAGCTCGCCGGAGAGCAACTCGGCTCCCTGGGACAGCAGGTCCTCGTAACGGGCACGGTCGGCCAGCCAGGCGGCGACGCGGCGGCCGGTCTCCCCGTCGAGTCCGGTCACCAGGCGGACGGCCGGTTCGGAAGCGGCGGGCAGACGATTGTTGAAGATCTGGCGGCGGAGGGCGAGGAGAGCCCGGCGGGAGTCGCTGCCTGCCGCGTCGGCCCGGCCGAGCAGACCGTGCAGCCGGTCGCTGAGGGCGCTGCCGTCCTCGGTCAGGTGCTCCTCCCGGTCCAGGAGTTCATCGGCCCATTCGCTGGTGCGGGCGCAGCGCAGGCCGTGGACGGTCCGCAGGGGCAGGCCGGCCGCGCGGAGCAGGAAGCGCCGGCCGGGTTCCCACACGGCGGGACGCTGTGGGGTGGTGCGGGAGGTCATCGGTGTCATCACAGGTTCCCGTCAGGCGATCTCGTGGCGGAAGTCGGCGGGGCGGGGGCGTTCGTTTCCGAGCGGCATGATCAGCAGGGGTGCCTCGTCGCTGTCGCCCAGGCCGAGCTTCTCGATGTACGCGATGTTGTCGAAGCCCAGGGCGACGCCCGCTCCGAGTCCGAGCGTGGCGGCGGCCACGTAGAAGGTCTGGGCCACGGCACCGGCCGTTCCGACGGCCAGTCGGTAGCCCCGGTCCCCGACCGCGTCGAGCACGGCGTCGGTGCGCACGGTCGGGACCAGGACGGCGCCCGCCTGCTCCAGGTTGTAGTTGGCCAGGAAGTAGGTGTCCTGGAGGAACGCCCCCTGCGGGCCCGCCTCGACGAGGCACAGCTCGCCCGTTTCCGGATCGTAGGCGTAGGCCCCCGGCTCGACGGACTCGACGTGGTTGACGAAGGCGTAGAGGCGGGTCTGCTGTACGGCGCCGTCCGGGTCCGCGTCGCTGGGCAGCGAAGACCCGGCGCAGGCCGCGAGAACGGCGGACAGCTGGGCGGGGGTGACGGGGCGGGCGGCGTCGAAGCGGCCGAAGCTGCTGCGGCGGGTGCGCAGGGCCCGGCGTACGGGCATGCCGGGGAAGGCGGGAGCCGGCAGGGCCGTCCGCGTGCCGCCCGAGGGGGCGGGCCGCGCGGCTGCCGGGGCCAGGGCGCCGGGGGCGGGACGGACGGCGGCGTCCGAAGTGGTCGCGGCGTGCATCGCGAGAACGGTGGGGAACTCCAGCACGGTGCGGGAGCGTTCGCTGTCCCGGTGCCGGACGGCGGGGTCGGGGCTGCCGGGCGCGTACACCGTACGGGGGCCGGCAGGTGTGTCCCAGCGGAGCGGGACGACGGCGAAGACGCCCTCCTCCTCTCCCGCCGTGCCGAGCAGGCCGTTCAGCCGGGGCTCGTCGAACCACAGGACCGGGGTGGTGCGAAGGCCCCGCGCACCGGCCCAGATCCGCCAGGTCTGCACGAGGGTGCCGACGTCGGTGGAGACCACGTGGTACGAGAAACTGTTGTACTTGAACGAGTTCTGCCAGTACTTGACGCCGAGGATCAGATACTGGTCGGTCTCCAGCGCCTCCGGGGGCGCGTCGGGGCCGAGCGCCTCGCGGACCCGGGCGGAGACGTCGCCGGTCAGCACGCGCTGCACGGAGTGCCGGTGGACGTCGTAGTGGTGGATGCCGGGGGTCAGTGGGCCGGCCGGGCCGGACGCCCAGTAGATGCTGACCGGGTAGAGGCCGCCGCCGCCCGCGGTGCCTCTCGACCAGTTGGCGTGGGTGTAGAAGGGCAGACCGGACAGATCGCTGTTGGCCTGGATGCCGAGGCGGCGGCCGGTCAGTCCGTAGGAGTCCTTGAGCATCGCGGACAACAGGGGCAGCGTGAACCCGTCCGGGTCATCGCGCGTGCGGCCGTGCTGTGCCGGAAGCAGTCCGCGGGCAGCCCGGGCCTCGGGGACGGGGTCGCCGTCGGGCAGGGCGTAGGAATCCGCTCCCGGGTAGAACTTCCCCTTGCGCGGCCCGTCGGGCCAGTCGGGGACGAAGTCGACGGGCTCCATCGGGATGCGGCCGCGGTGCAGGACGGCGTCGGCGTACTCATGGGCGAACCCCATGGGGTCGGCCCCCTCTCGGATCGGCGGACGTTGCTGACATACCGTCATGGAAATGGGTGCGGTGCCGGGTTGAGGCTCGCGGAGCCGAGTGTGGCCAGCATCCTCGGCATGTGGCGGGCGCGCTGGCGGGACCAGCCGAAGTCGATCGGGACGAGACCGGGTACCAGGACCTTGGCGGTGTGCAGGCCGAGGGCATGCTGCTCGGGCAGGGTCTGGTCGACGACGACCACGTCGAATCCGGCGGCCGTGACGGCATCGACGGCACGCTGCAGGTCCTCCCGGAGGTCGGGGGCGGCGCCGGCCCCGTGGGTGCCGGGCCACGCCAGGTCGGACACGGCGAGGGAGGGCCTCGGATCGGGCCTGCGCAGCAGGAAGTCGGCGTGCCTGCCCATTTCTGGGATTCCGTAGGACAGCGGGTGGTCGTGGAGGGTGGTGACCCGGTCGAAGTCGGCTTCCATGGCCCGGAGCCGTGGCTCGTCGCGCAGGGTGCGGCCGACAAGGTTGACGGAGTCGGTGGCGATCTCGCAGAGGGCGGATTCCAGGGCGGACTCGGGGTCGAGCCCGGCACCCGCCCCGAAGCACATCCGCCCGGTGCCGCGGTCGAAGCGTTCGGCGCAGGCGGTGACCACGGGTACGGGGAAGCTGATCCGGGTGTCGAAGAAGCGGGCCCGGTAGCCGTACATGGCGAGTCGTTCCACCATGTGGCGGGTGCCGGGGCGGGAACTGGTCGAGGGGTCGATCTCCAGGAGCGGCACCTGTCCGTACCAGGCGAGCAGGAAGGCGTCCCGCTCGATGACCTCCATCAGGCCGTGGTAGATGGCTTCCTCCCGGCTGCCGCCGGAGGCGCAGCCGTTGGAGCTCTCCTGCACGAACCGGTTCTCCAGGCCGGGTGCGTGGTAGTAGGCGAGGATCTCGGGAACGGGCCGGGGCCGGGCGTCGCGCAGTGACCAGCCCCAGACCCAGGGGATCTCACGGTCGGGGGTGAAGGGCCGCACGTGCGGGTTCGCGGCGTGGAACTCCTCCGTGTACAGGCCCGTTTCGCGCGGGTCGACGGCATCGGGGCCGAGCGCTTCGAGTGAGGCGACGAGACCCGTGGTCCGGGCGCGGGCGCGCATTCCTGCGTACCGTTCCAGCCCTTCCAGGATCCCGATGTGCCGGCTGTGGGTGTAGGTGTCGGCGTGGCCGCCCCAGAACGTCTCGCGCAGATACTCGCCGGACCGGGTGGAGAAACAGCCGACGGTGGCGGAGGTGGTGGTGGAGGCGACGTCGCAGATGACGGACGCGCCCAGGGAACCCCAGTGCGGGTTGGCGAAGGCGTCCACGGGCAGCTGGTGGTCCTCGACGCGGCGTACCCGGAAGGCGCCCGGCCGGTACGTGGGCGCCGGTTCCAGGGTGAGCGCGGCCGACTCCGCGGTGTCCGGTCCTGCTCCGCCGCAGCCGGGACACTCCGGGTCGGGCACGAGGGGATGGCTGTGCACTGTCATGGTGTCGAGGTCCACCAGGTGCACCCGGGGGAAGGGGCCGTCCTCCGGCCCGGGATCCTTTCCGGCGAGGCCTGTCAGGAGCGCGGCCACCGCGGTGGCCGCGAACGGGGTGGCGTACGGCCATGGACCCGCAGAGCGTGTGGCGGAGCGGAGTTCGAGGCCCTCCCGCAGCGGCACGGAGCGCACCCCCTGCCAGCGGCGCGCCAGACACGTTCCGCACCCGGCGGGCCTGTCCCCGGCGGGCCACGGGCCGACCATGATCTGGCGGCCGTACAGGTGCACGGGTATGCCGGTCCCGGACGGCGGCGCGGCGGTGTACGCGTCGTGGACCCCGAGCGGAGTGACCGTCGGAACGGAATGCCGGGGAAGGGTGCCGAGCTCGTCGAGCGCGTCGCGCAGGGCCTCGGTGAAACGGCGGGCGGACGCGGCCCGCGCGGCCGGCTCGGGCCCGGCGGGGGAGTCAGCCCGCATCGGCTGCCGCCCGGGTGAGCAGGACGCGGACGGTGTGGATGCCCGCGGTGGGCAGATCGGCGGCGTGCGTGGGTACGACCAGCGCGTCCCGGCCGTCGGCGGCGAGGCGATCGAGGATCCTCGTCCACGCGACAGGGTCCCCGGGGGCGGCCGGTCCCGTGGAGGTGACGGGGACAAGCGCTGCGTCCAGGTCCCGCAGCAGGGGATCTCCCGGGTCGAGGGCACCGGGAAGCGCACTGTCGGCGGTCAGTTGGACCTCGCCGAGCAGGTCCCGTACGGCGTCCACCGCCGCGTCCGCGAGACCGGGTGCGGCGCCGACCGCCCAGCGGGCGGGGGATCCGTCGGGTGCTGTCCTCGCCAGGACGACGGACGCGCCGGAATGGGACCGCTCACCGAGGTCGAGGAGTTCGATGCCGAGACCGAGATGGCCGGCGGACCTCAGCAGGAACGTCAGTTCGGGGTCGTCGCCGAGCGCCGTGTGCGCGATCACAGCCGTCTCGCCCGCCCCCCGGACCGCCCGCCGCAGGGCGTCGTGGGCGAGCGCCGAGAGCAGGCCGGCGGCTGCCGCTTCCGGAAGGTCCGCTCCGGCCCCGGCACCTGCCCGGGTGGGTTCGAAGCGGCGGTCGGCGTTGTGGGTGCCGAAGGGGCGGACGGCACCGGCGGGCACCCTGACGCGTTCCTTGGTGACCAGCGAGGTGGCTGCCGTCCAGACGGTGGCCGTACCGGAGCCTCCGGTGCCGGAAGCGATTGTCAGCGTCTCCTCCTCCACGGCGGGCAGTTCGTCCGTCGTCGCCTCGACGGGCGGAGTCGGCACGACGTGCTCCGCATACACGGTCGCGGCGGCGTTCAGCGCCCGCAGCCGTGCCCCTGCGGTGTGGTGGACGTCGAAAGCGGTGACCGTTCGGGGGCTTCGGCCGCCCGAACCGCCCAGCACGACGGAGCCCACCTTCAGCGGGGTCTGGGTCAGTGGTTCGTCGGCGTACGCGGTGAAGACCCCGGCGTACGGGCGGACGAGGGCCGAGCGGCGTTCGAGCTCGGCGAGCGGGCCCTGGGCCGCGTCGTCGTCGGGGGCTGTGGCCACCGTCGGGAGGAACGCGGGACGCATCGGGGCGGAGGCCAGATCGACCGGTTCGAGGCCACCCGTCGCAACTGCGCAGAACGGGCAGCGGGGGTGGGGGAGAAGCGGCTCGGATGCGACGTCGAGGGAGGCCATGTCCTGGATGAGCAGCGTGTCGCGGGTCTCGGCCGGAAGGACCCCGGTGGCCAGGCGGAACACCTCGTAACCGAGGAGGTTGCCCAGCATGGCGGCGAGTGGGCCGGCGGGCCGGTCGCCGGGGGTGCCGGTGCCCAGGGCCAGCCCGCTCCAGAGGCCCGCGGCGGCCGCACCGGCCGCTGTGTCGGCGGCACCCATCCGCAGGGCGGCACAGGACCAGCAGGCCGTTGCCTCCGGAGTCATGGCCGGGCCGACCACCACGCTGCGTCCGAAGGTCCAGGCCGGCAGGAGCGTACGGCCCTCGGGAACTCCTTCACGCAGCAACGGCAGTACTGTCGCCGGGACGTCGGGCCCTGCGGCGGCCACGACGACGTCGTACCCCTCGTAAGTGGCCCAACCTGCCTCCGCGCCCGGGGCAGTGGCCCGCCCGGGGAGCACCGACAGGGTTACGGGGCAGTCCTGTACGGCGAGTCCGGCGGTCTCCTGATGGATGGCCGCGAACTCCTCGGGCGTGATGCCCCCGGTGCCGTCCGTGAGGGCGGCGTCGACCCCGATGGTGGCGCAGCCGTTCCGGATCAGGGACAGCACGCACCAGCGGGCTACCGGGCCGTCCCCCAGTACGGCGACCTTGGTGGCGCGGTAGCGGGCGAAAAGGGCGTCCGCCTCGTCCGTGTAGTGATCGATGTAGGCGACCTGCTGGGCGAAGCGGGCGGCGACGGCCGGGGCGGTGGCCGCGAGGGTGCCCGATGTGTCCGGAGCGGGTACGGGGCGGGCGAAGCCACGCGCGTAGAGCGCCTTCACGAGTTCGCCCACCATGGCCTTCTGCCGGTCGCCGAAGCCCTCGCAGATCTCCGCGACGGATCTGGTGCCGTCCAGATGCGGGACCAGGAGCGTGGCGAAGCGGTAACCGGACCGGGCGGTGAGCTGGAAGCCTCCGTCCGCGTTGTGGAAGATCACACCATTGGGCGTCTCGGTGAACAGGACGTCGCGGCGGACCCTCGGCCGGGTTCCGGCGGTCTCTGCGTACGGCGTTGTTGCCATGCGTGCGTCACACCTCTCGATCTGGGACGGGGCGGGGCGGAGCCGGGCGGGCACAGCGGCCGGCCGGGCTTACTGGGTGTCACCTCAGAGCGGCCGGCCGGGGTGGGTGGAGCAGTGCCTGGGGGTAGCCGGCGGTGGGGGCGCTCGCACGCCGGGCGTGCTCCCGCAGAAGTTCGTGCATGCGGAAGGAACCCGGTTGTTCCTCCTCCAACAGGCCTGCATCCAGCAGTCGTTCCAGCACCTCCTCGGCCATCTCCTCCTCGACGCCCAGTACTTCGGCCGCCCGCTCGGTGGTGAGCGGGACGCGCGCCGCCGGGCCGAGCCGGAGGTGGGCGGCGGCCAGGGCCGGGGGCAGCCGGTCCAGGGCCTTGTCCAGCGTCAGCTGTACGGACATCCGCGGGTCGTCGGCCAGCCGGAGCCGGGCAAGCGGATCGTGCCGTAGCCGGTCGGCGCAGTCCGCGAGCCGCAGCCGGGGCCGGGTGAGCAACTGGGCGGTGGCGATGCGCAGGGCGAGCGGATGGTGCCCGCAGACGTCGGCCAGCCGGAGCGCCGCCGACGGCTCCGAGGCGACCCGCTCCGTGCCGAGCACGGCGGTGAGCAGGGCCTGTGACTCGGCGGGTTCCAGGGTCCCGAGGCGGTGCACCGTGCCGCCGTGGGTGGCGACGAGCGCGGCCAGCCCCATCCGGCTGGTGACGATCGTGGCGCCGCCCGTGCGCGCGGTCAGCAACGGGCGCACCTGGTCGGGGTGGACGACGTCGTCCAGGACCAGCAGGGTGCCGGATGCGGCGGGCAGGGCATCGCGGAGCTCCTCGGCCGCCTCCCGCGCCGGGCGGGCGGTGCCGTCGGCGCGAATGAGCGGCAGCAGCAGGCAGCCGCCCGGGTAGTGGGCGGCCACCAGGTGGGCGACGTGCAGGGCGAGGGCCGTCTTGCCGATGCCGGGTGCCCCGGCGAGCACGGCGAGTCTGGTCTGAGCCTGCCCGGTGGAGACCGGCGCCGGTGTCAACAGTGCTGTCAGAGCTTCGACTTCGTCACCTCTGCCGGTGAAGCTGGGCACGGCGGGCAACGGCGCGGGCGGTGTGTCCGGCAGGCCCTCGGGCCCGCCGTCGCCGAGCGGCGTCTCGGCTTCCGCGAGCTGAACGGATGCGCCGGTGCCGGGGCCCGCGCCCAGGGTTTCGGGGGCGTCGCCGCGCAGGATCGCCAGTTCCAGGCGCTGGAGTTCGGCCCGGGGATCGACACCGAGCTCCTCACGCAGGTGCGCTTTGATCCTGTGGTACTCCGCCAGCGCCTCGGTCTGCCGCCCGGTCCGGTACAGGGCGAGCATCAGCAGCTCGGAGAACCGCTCGTGGGCGGGGTATACGCGCGTAACCTCCCATAAATCGACGAGAATGTCGCGGTGCCGGCCGCGCGCCAGCTCGATGTCACAGACCCGCTCCAGGACCCGTAGCCGCTCCTCGGCCAGCCGCGGTACCTCGTCGCGGTGCAGCAGCTCCGAGGGGACGTTGGCGAGCAGGGGGCCCTGCCAGAGGGAGAGCGCGGCCCGCAGGGTGTAGAGCTCCGGCTCCTCCCCGCCGGAGGCCGCCCGGTCGACGAGCTGACGGAAGTGGAGCAGGTCGAGGGTTTCGGCGTCGGCGTGGACGCGGTAGCCGCCGGCCACCGCGACGACGGCCTGGTCCTCGATGCCGTACTTCGCGAAGATCCTGCGCAGCCTGAGGACGCAGCTCTGCAACGCGGCCTTGGCCGTGGCCGGCTGCTCGACACCCCAGACGGCCTCGCGCAGCCGCTCGGTGGAGACGACGGATCCTGGGCGGATGAGCAGCGCGGCCAGCAGCGCGGTCGGCTTGGAGGGCGGGAGTACGACGACGTCCCGTCCGTCGGTGATGCTCAAGGGTCCGAGCAGTTGGAATCGCACATCGTCCGCCTTCCCCAGGTGCTTGCGTCACCGCGCGGTCGCGCTTGTCGACTTGTCGGCCGTGGTCCTGTTTCGGCCGTGGTCCTAGTGCCGTCCGAAGCCGTCCGGGCCGACATGGGCGTCCGGACCGACAAGACCGACAAGACCGACAAGACCGACAGGACCGGCGGGGCCGGCGCTGTTCGGCGACGAGGGGGCTGCGAGGACCGTGCGGGAGAAACGGAGGTGATGCGTCACGTGGGGAGCCCTTCCGACCACCGGTGGGGATCTTGCGCCATCACGGTGAGTTTTGTACGGGAGCGACGCGACGGTGAAGGTCGGACGGGTGGACCGATGAGGCCATGGCCCCTTCCGTCCAGCATGTGGACACCCGGAAGCCGCGCTTTTGGGGCGGCCCCCTGCCCTATGGAACGCGCTCATGTCATGATCTTTGCCATAGCTTCATCGAAGAGCCGGCGAACGGGCATCCCCGCCCTTGCCGATAGCGACAACTCTCGGACGTTTCAAGACATTTGACGAGGAGTGGCGATGCTCGGTCCCTTGGGTCTGGACGCCACGGCGGAGGCCGTCTACCGGGCCCTGCTCGATCGCCCTCACGCGACGCCGACGGAGCAGCGTCTGCACGCGGCTCTGACGGGCGATCAGTTCGAGGGCGCCCTGAAGAAACTGGCCGCCCTGGCACTGGTCCGTCCCGCCGCGGGGAGCGACGACGGGCGGCTGCACGCGGTCAGCCCCCGGCTCGGCCTGGAGATGCTGCTCGCTCGACAACGTGCTGAAATCGCCTCCAGGCAGCAGCAGTTGGAAGAGAGCCGGGCGGCGATCGCCGAACTTCTCTGCGGGCTTCCCTCCGTGCACCCGGCATCCGGCGAGCCCCTGGTGATGCGTCTGGACGGTGTGGACAACGTACGGGACTACCTGGCCCGGATCCACGAGGATGTCGCGGAGGAGATCCTGACCTTCTCGACGGGCGGTGCACAGACCGAAGAGAACATGCGCAACTCGGGCCCGCTCGACGAACAGCTGTTGTCGCGTGGCGTGCGGATGCGCACGGTCTACCTGGACAGCATCCACAACCACCGGCCGACGGTCGGCCACGTGAACTGGCTGGCCTCGATCGGTGTCGAGGTCCGCACGGCTCCCTCCCTCAGCACTCGCATGATCATCGCCGACCGACGGCTCGCCCTGGTCGCCCTCGACGACCAGGACTCCTCGCTCGGGGCGCTCGTGGTGACGGGGCCGGGTCTCATCGCCGCGCTGGAAGCCCTGTTCGAGAGTGTCTGGGACCGTGCCGAACCGCTCGGCCGCCCCGAGAAGCCGGGGGACGGACCGCTGACCCGCCAGCAGCACGAGACCCTGCGACTGCTGGCACGCGGCTACACGGACGAGGCCATAGCCAAGCGTCTCGGTGTCTCCCCCCGTACCGCCCGCCGGATCGCCACCGGCCTTCTCGGTCATCTGGATGCCCGGAGCCGCTTCCAGGCGGGCGTCCATGCCGCCCAGCTGGGCTACTTACGACCGGGTGCACGATAGCGAGGGGGCCGGTTGCCCCGCGTGTGCCCTTGCGCGGGCCGACGGTTGCCGCCACCGTGGGCGGGCGGAGGTGCTGTCGACCTGACCGGCAGATCACCGCAGCGCTGCGACGGGAGCCGGTGTGACCGCATTCTCTGTACTTCCTCATTCCCTGCACGGCGACGGCCCGCACAAGGTGATCGCCGTGCATGGCTGGTTCGCCGACCGTTCCGCCTACGACCCGGTACTGCCGGACCTCGACGGCGGCGCGTTCCAGTACGCGTTGGTGGACCTGCGGGGATACGGAGAGGCGAGAGACGCGGACGGCACCTACACCACGGCCGAGGGTGCCGCGGACGTGCTGACGCTGGCCGACCGGCTCGGCTGGGACCGCTTCTCGCTGATCGGCCACTCGATGGGCGGCTCCGTCGTCCAGCGGACGCTGGCCGCCGCGCCGCAGCGGGTACGCAGAATCGTCGGCGTGTCCCCGGTCCCCGCGTCCGGCCTGCCGCTGCCGCCCGAGCAGTGGGAGCTGTTCGCCGGGGCGGCGCGGAACCCGGACAACCGCAGGGCCATCCTCGACATCACCACGGGAGGCCGACGCCCGGCGGCCTGGCTGGACCGTATGGTGCGTCGCTCGGTCGAGTGCAGCGACGCGAAGGCGTTCCGTGCCTGGCTGGATTCCTGGGCGGGCGAGGACTTCCACGACCGGATCGACGGCTCGCCGGTGCCGGCCCTGGCGGTGGTGGGCGCTCTGGACCCGGCCCTCTCCGCGGACTTGCAACGTTCCACGTGGATGCGCTGGTTCCCGAGCGCCGAGCTCGTGGAGCTGCCGTCGTGCGGCCACTACGCGATGGACGAGGCTCCGCTCGACGTGATCCGGGCGGTGGAGGACTTCCTGCGGGCCGACGTGGAGGGCGGCGAGGTGGCGGTGTGAGCGCGCCGGACGTATTCGACCCCAGGCAGTACGGGCGTGGCATCCCGCACGATCGCTACCGCCACCTGCGCGACCACCACCCGGTCGCCTGGCAGGAAGAGCGCGAGGTGCTCGGCTGGCCGGCGGGCCCGGGCTTCTGGGCGGTCACCCGGCACGAGGACACCGTCCGCGTACTGAAGGACTCGTCCACGTACTCCTCGTACCTGGGCGCCACCCAGATCCGCGACCCTGACCCCGACGACCTGCCGTTCATCCGCCGGATGATGCTCAACCAGGACCCGCCGCACCACAGACGGCTGCGCGTGCTGGTCAGCCGCGCTTTCACCCCGAAGCGCGTGGACCGTTTCGGGGCGGTCGTGCGGGAACGGGCCCGCGCCCTGCTCACGCGTGCGGTCACCGAGGCGCGGGCAGGAGAAGGCACCTGCGACCTGGTCACCCAGGTCACCGACGACTACGCGCTGCTCAACCTGGCCGACCTCCTGGGCGTACCGGACTCGGATCGCGCGCTCCTCCTCCACTGGACGCAACGCGTGATCGGCTACCAGGACCCCGACGAGGCAGGAACGCCGACACTCGGCCCGGACGGCATGCCGGTCAACCCACGCTCCCCGGCGTCCCTGCGCGACATGTTCGAGTACGCGCACGCCTTGGCGGCCCACAAGCGCACGCACCCCGCCGACGACGTGCTGACTGCCCTCGCCACCGACCCCGACCTGACCGCTCCAGAACTGGAGATGTTCTTCTTCCTTCTGGTGGTGGCGGGCAACGACACGGTACGCAGCGCCGCCCCCGGCGGCCTGCACCTCCTGGCCGAGCACCCGGAGGCGTACGAGCGCCTGCGCAGGGGCGAGGCGGACTTCACCACGGCTGTGGACGAACTCCTCCGCCGCCACCCACCGGTCCTGTCCTTCCGCCGCACGGCCACTCAGGACACGGACCTGGCGGGCACGCGCATCCGCGGGGGCGACAAGGTGGTCGTCTTCCACGCCTCGGCCAACCACGACGAGCGCGTCTTCCCCGACCCGTTCACCCTGGACCTCTCCCGCTCCCCGAACCCGCACATCTCGTTCGGCGACGGCCCGCATGTCTGCCTGGGCGCGCACTTCGCGCGCTTGCAGCTTCGGGTGTTGTACGAGGAGGCGTGCCGCGTACTCCCGGCCGGGCCGCTCCGGCCCGCGGGGCCGCCACGCCGTCTGGTGTCGAACTTCATCAACGGGCTGAAGTCGCTGCCGGTGTGGGTGGCCGATGTGTGACGCCGGCCGTCCAGGGCCGGGTGTCTGCCGGTGGACGCGAGGACCGGCTGCTGGTCCGCGTAGACGCGTCCTCGCCTGACCACGTGCGATCAGGCCCGGGTGTTGACGCTTACCGGTGCGCTTCCGGTGCAGGGCGTCCAGCCCTCGATCGTGGCCGGATGCTACGGCAACCAGCCGCCTTGCCATCGATCCCGGCGGGCTCGACACTCGTCTTCGTGGTGGACCTGCTCTCTGCCGCGGTCCGAGGCCTTCTGCCACCCCCGGCCTTTCCGCCCGGAGCCAAGGTCGGCAAACGCCTGCCGGCCGACCGCGACACCACACCCGTACTCCCTTCATCCGCTGCCACGGACAGAGTCATGCGCCGCCAACCACACGCATCGTTGTTCGTGGTCCACCAACGACGGATATCCCGGTAGTGCTCTGACCTCATGGGTTCATCGGTTTGGGTATCTCCGGCCCTGCATCCGCTCAGGAGGCGGTTGTTGTTGCCCAGGTTCGGAACAGGGTGAGGGCC
>NZ_JBEOVJ010000093.1:0-31239 GCF_040295435.1 Streptomyces sp. NPDC002809 | reverse complement strand
GAGCGTGGCAACCTTCACGCCCCACTCGTGCTCCCAGTCGCCGTCGCACTGCTGCGTGTACCAGTTCTGCAGCCAGTCGAGTGGGGGCTCCGAATTGCTCATGGCAGGAGATGCTAGGCGAGTCGCGCGCCGGGTTCGGGCGTGACTGGTCCGTCCTGCAGGGGAGAAGCGATGGCGGAACCGGTGCGAGTGCGCAGACTGACCGACCAGGAGGGGCAACGACTGCAGCAGATTGTGCGCCGGGGCAGTACCAGCTCGGGCTCGGTGCGCTATCGCCGCGCGATGATGCTGCTCGGCGTCGGCCGGCGGGAACCGGGTGCCGGTCATCGCCCAGCTCGTGGCCGCTGACGAGGACACCGTGCGTGATCTCATCCACCGCTTCAACAAGATCGGCCTGGCCTGCCTGGACCCTCAGCGGGCGGGAGGCCGTCCCCGCCCACTCAGCGCTGACGACGAGGACGCGTTCGACGAGTTCGGGCCGCTCGGCATCCGCCCCACCGCAGGATCCTGCTGGGCGCCACGAAACCGACCCCAGCGGATCCCTGCCACCTACCACCGCACCCACGGCGTCACCTACTTCCACGGCTGCTACTCCATTGGTGACGACGTTCGATCGAGCCATGGTTCTTCTTCGCTTCCGCTGTTCAGCAGGTACGCGCCAGCGCGAGGAAGCCACGCGGTCAGTAGCCGAACGCGTGCTCCTTCTGCGCGTAGGCCCTCAAGTTGTCGGGCGGCAACATCCGCTTGATTGCGGTGACGGCGGCGGCGGACGGGGCGCCTGACTATTCCTATGCTCATCGACACGGTCCAGCGGGAGCACCAGAAGCTGGGGCAGCTGACACTGGCTCCGGAGTCCGGGCCGTACATGCACCTGTTGGTATGAGGGTCACGCGTTCCTTCCCAGCACGCTCATTCGCTCCTCCAGCCGGGCCCGGAGGTCCGACAGGTCGTCACCGGGGAACTCCCGGGCGACTAGGTCGAGCCCCTCACTCAGGTAGGGCAGGGAGACGCTCATGCCATAGTTGTCCGGATCTGGGTCCGCGAAAAGGTACTGCCAGTCGTAGAGGCCCTTGGTGCGCACCAGGGTATCGAGGTAGTCGCCGTAGCCGATGTCGAGACGGGTGGGTCCCTGCCTGAGGTCGAAGTACCAGAGCTCCGGCGGAGCCTGGTCGGGGGCGAGTCGCATCCCGGTGTAAGTCCCGGTTCCACCCACAGGATGGGTCTCGAAGACCCTCAACCCATGGATCAGCCGCTCCTCTTGAGATGCTGTCGCGGAGACCGGCTTCTTCCCGGCTCCGAGGAGCAGCGCCTCACCGATGTGCCTCAGGTGGAATTCCCCGGCGATCGTCTGGAAGGGTTCCAGAGCTCGCCAGGCGAAGACGAGACTGGTATGTCGGTGAAAGTTCAAGGTCAGCGCTGCGGGCAGCGGGGTCTTCTCCACGGCTTGCACGATGTGGAAGGCGTCTTCGGCGCGCTCCATGTAGACGTCCAGCGGACCCCGGTCATAGGTGTCGACGCGCAGGGACTCACACGCCTGGACCTGCTCCACCATCTCTCGTAGTCGGTGCTCGTAGTCGGTTTCCATATCTCCTCCGGGTTGCGCTCATGTGATGAGTTCTTCAGGTGAAGGTCAGTCGAACCTGAGTCGGCCCGCCGCGGCGGCACGGATGAGCTGATTCGCGAGATGCGGAAATCTTCCGGTTGCATCAGTGAGGCCGGAGAATTCCCTCTTCTTCGACTCCTTCTTGATCTTCTTTGCATCTGGCTTGCTTATTCCGAGGGAGTCGAATATGGAGAAATTCACCCGTCGCGCATTGATGCGCAACACATCGTTGGCCAGGTCATTCGGCGGGTCCTGCTTGTCTGAGAACGAGCCACCGCCGCCCCGAGGCGCACGCTCGCTCCATGTGCCGTTCGAGTGGTCGTATCCACCCCATTCGACCTCGATCTCCCCGGGAAATCCGGGGTGCGCCGAGAAGTAGGTGACACCCACCCGATACCAGACCATGCGCTCGTACGCTGCATCCGACGCAGCCTTGTGGAGAGACTTCCTGGCAGGGTTCTCGATGCCGCTGTAGAACATCGGGTTGTTGACGAAGCCTCGCGCCGGGACCAGGTTCGAGTCGACCGCGTCTCCCCCGAGGAAGGCGGGCAGCAGATGCATCTTGACCCAGGCGTTGCTGTCCGGACGGCCCGGTGCCGGATCGTTGTAGGCCTTGGCGATGGCCCAGCCGATCAAGGTCGCGCCGTCGTACGACCTCGCTTCGGTCCCCCTCTTGATGTCCTTGTCGATATAGCTCGCCTTGAAGGGGCTGGCGAGGACGCCGTTGGCCATCGGGGGGAGCACCGGTGGGGGCAGTGGGGGTGTGGCTCCCGGTCGCTTCTCCAGAAGGGCCGCGAGCTGCGCGAGGGCGGCGAGGAGATCGTCGTACGACTTCTGGCCAGCGCTCGCCCCCGAGGGCAGGGCGCGAAAGGCGCTGTGCAGCGTGTTGACCTCGTCCCTCTTCTGCCCGGCAGCCGTCAGTGCCGCGCGGGACGCGCCATCAGGGTCACTGGCGGTCTTCAGTTCGAGTTTCCAGTCCGCCAGGTACTTCTCGATGTCCTGGGGGCTGCTGTGCACGACCAGCCTGGCGTTGGCGCTCTTTCCGTCGAACTGAACCTTGTGACTCTCGTTGTCGAGTGACTGGAACCCCTTCTTGGGAAGCGGGAATGCCGAAGCACTCCCCTCGTCGGCTTCCTTCTTGCCGGCAGGTCCCTGCTTCTCTGGCCGGGACTTATCCTTGAGCCTCCGCCAGAGTGCCTTACCCGTCTTGGCGATGAACCCCACGATCTTGTCGATCGCCCGGTTCACCGGCCGGGCCACCGCATGGAAAACGCTCTTGACCTTGTTGGCCAGGCTTCCGATGCCCAGTAGCGACGCCAGGAACCCAATGAGCAGCGGCACGCTCGCCGCCAGCGCCGTCTCGACCATCTTCGGGACGCTCGCCGAGCCGCCGTTGGCTATCGCCACCACCGCGTCCAGCACCGAGTTGACGAACTCCACGATCTGGGCGCCCTGGTTCACGATGAACGTGACGATGTCGATGATTCCCTTGACCGCGCGGATGAATGCGGAGGCCGGGTTGAGGAGGGAGATGATCCAGGTGATGCCCGCGATGATGACCGTGGGGATCAGGTAGCTGGTGAGTTTTTCCAGGATGGTGGCCTTGAGGTCGCCGACCTCCGCCTGAATTTCCCTGACCGCGCCTGCCGGGCCCTCGCTCGCGATGCTCTTCGCGACCGGGACCGATGTCTCGACCGCCGCCATTGCCTCGTCCGGGACGCCCTTTCGGGTCACGCGGGCCTTGATGTTGTCCCAGGTCAGGCCCAGCAGTGAGCCGATCAGCTGGATGATGCCCTTCATGTCGAACTTCTGGGGGAGTTCGAGGCCCGCCTTGACCGCCGTGCCGAGCAGCCAGGAGACGACGCCGGTCTTCAGGTGCTCCGCGATGTTCGTCACGAAGAGGTTGAGGCCCGCGCCGACCGCCTTGACCAGGTTGCCCAGGAAGCCGATGGGGTCCTTGATGATCTTCATGATGGCGCCGGCGGCCTTGGCGAGGATGCCGAGGAGGAGGTTCTTCAGTTCGTTGATCGTCTTGATGGCGCCGACGATCGCGTCCTTCGCCTTGTCGATCAGGCCCTTGTTGGCTTCCTGAAGCTTCTTGATCTCCTCGTCGATCTTGTTCAGAGCTGCCGTGTACTTCGACGCCAGGTCCTGGACCAACTGTTCCGACTTCTCGTTGACCGTCGCTTCCAGGTCGTCGAACTTGCCCGCGAAGTCCTTGGCCGCCTCGTCGCCGAACTCGCGCAGATCCGCGGGGAGTTTGTCTACCTCGGCCTTCAGCTCCGTGCGGCCCTTGGCGATGCGGGCCTTCGCCTTGCCCAGTTCCGTGCCGATGATGTCGGCGACCGAGGAGATCACCGTCTGCATCTGGGCCACGTAGAGCTTGCGGGCCTCCTGGTAGAGGTCGTTCGCTGCCTTCGGGAGGCCGGCGAACTTGTCCTTCACCCAGCGGGCCTTGCCCGTCCAGCCCGAGTAGCGCTTGTCCTTGTACTTCTTCATCCGGCGCTTGTGGTCCGCCGTGAACGCGTCCCGGGCCGCCTTCTCGCCTGCCGTGAACGCCATGTCGACCTTCTTGTCCAGGTCGGAGAGCGTGGTCTCGACGTCCTTCTTCGTGCCGTCGTAGACCTTCTGGAGCTTCGCCGTCACCTCGGCGCGCTTCTTCTCGTCCTTTGACTTCGTTTCGCCCTTGCCGCCGTCCACCTGCTGGCCTGCCTGGCCGCGC
Source organism: Streptomyces sp. NPDC002809 (assembly GCF_040295435.1). Lineage (NCBI taxonomy): Bacteria > Bacillati > Actinomycetota > Actinomycetes > Kitasatosporales > Streptomycetaceae > Streptomyces > Streptomyces sp. NPDC002809. The sequence continues at coordinate 26,914 of NZ_JBEOVJ010000093.1, read as the reverse complement.
GTCGCGGTGAGGGCTGTCATGGCGGTGGCGCCGGAGGCAGCCGCGCCTGCCTTGGCAGTGGTGAGCTGCTGGTTCTCGGCCGCCTGCCCCTTGGCGGGCGCCTTCGCCGAGTCCGTCTCGGCCGTCTTCTTTGCCGACAGGGCCTCGTTGAACTCCGGTTCGTTGCCCTTGGCCAGCTGGTCCTCGGTGACCTCGGCGTCCGCCATCTCCTTGTCGTTGGCGGCCGGGCCCTCGGAGAAGTCCGTGACGGAGGCGGGTTGCTTGTCCGGGATCGCGTCCGCTGCCGAGGGGGCGCCAGGGTTGCCCGGGGGCTGGTCCGGGGTGAGAGGGGTGACCGGCTTGTCCTTGGCGGCCGACGTGTCCGGAGGGGCCTTCGTGGCCGTGTCGATGTCCTTGGCCGAGGACTCCTTGCCGTCCGTGACCTTGCCGTCGACCTCCTCCTTGACCTTGTCCGCCTTGCCGGACTTGGAGAACTTGTCGGCCTCGTCGAGGTTCTTCGGAGCCTGCGCGTCGATCGCCTTGTTCACCGCGTCGACGAACGCCTTCTTGTCGAACTCACCGGGCTTCGCCGCGTTCATCTTCTCGGCGTTGGCCGCCTTGCCCTGAGCTTCCTTGTCGTCAGGAGGTGCGACCGCCGCGTCCTGGGACGCCTTGGACTCCGCAGCCGCAGGCGGATGGACGGAGAGCCGGGCCTTCTTCGCCGCCACGGCCGCCTTCATACTGCGGAAGCCGGGAGCCTGGGCGGGAGCAGGTTTCACCGGGGCCGTGTAGCGCTGGGCCACCAGGCGGGAGACCGCCGCGTTGCCCGCCGCCCGTTGCAGGCGCTGGATGCTTCGGCGGTCCGGGGGCGCGGAGGGCGAAGCGAGGGCCCGGTCCGTGCGGGGGGCGGCATCGGGGTGGGCCGGTGCGGTGGGGGTCTTCTCCGGAACCGCCTTCATCCGTCCCTCCCGCCAGCCATGGATCCGCCCGGACGTGGTGTGCCAGCGTGCCGCGCGCGTACCGGACGGGTGGAGCGCGTGCGGGCCGTGACCCGGGCACGTCCGCGCGGTGCGTGAGGCGCTCCGGATTGCCTCTTCGGGCAGCCGCCCGTGCACGGCGGGGCGGCCGAGTATCCGTTCCCGGTGATCGAGCGAGTGGCGAGAATTGCCCGCGTTCCCCGGTCCTGGAACGGGGTCGAGGAGAACGTCGAGGAGCGCGTCAAGGAGAGGCTCATATGCCGTCGTACCTGTCCCCGGGCGTCTACGTCGAAGAGGTCGAGTCCGGGTCCCGGCCGATCGAAGGGGTGGGCACCTCGGTTGCCGCCTTCGTCGGCTTCGCCCAGCGGGGGCCGTTCGACGAGCCCACGCTCATCACGAACTGGAGCCAGTTCGTCAGCACCTTCGGCGACTTCGTCGACGGCACGTACCTCGCCTCCGCCGTCTACGGCTTCTTCGCCAACGGGGGCGGCATCTGTTACGTCGTGCGCATCGCCGAGGGAGCCGAGGGAGCCGACACGGGTGCCGGGGAGCTGGCCGCCGGGTCCGAGGTCCAGGTCGGGCCGTACGCCGTCAAGCCCCGGCCGGGCGTGGCCGGGGAGATCAGCGTCGAGGTCGCGGAGGCCGAGGGCGACGACCCGCCCTCCGACGTCTTCCAGCTGATCGTCAAGCGGGACGGCCAGGTCGCGGAGACGTACCCGTCCGTGACCACCAAGCGCAGCAAGGAGAACGTCGCCACCCGCGTCAACGCGAAGTCCGAGCTCATCGAGATACGGGAGACGGGGCGCGGCGCCGCGCCCGCCAGGCCCGATATCCAGTCGGTCGCGCTCGCTCCCGCCGCCCCCGTGGCGGGCGGCGCCGGTTCGCTCGCACCCGAGGTGTACGTCGGTGACGCCGACCGCCGCACCGGGCTCGGCGGGCTCGAAGCCGTGGACGAGGTCACGATGGTCGCCGTGCCCGACCTGATGGGCGCGTACGAACGAGGACTGCTCGACCTGGAGTCCGTCATCGCCGTGCAGCAAGGGCTGATCAGCCATTGCGAGTTGATGGGTGACCGCATCGCCATTCTCGACCCGCCGCCGGGACTCTCGCCGCAGCAGATCCGGGGCTGGCGCACTGAGCGGGCCAACTTCGACTCCAAGTACGCCACGCTCTACTACCCCTGGATCAGCGTCGCCGACCCCGCCTCCGGCCGCGCCACCCTCGTACCGCCGAGTGGCCACATCGCAGGAATCTGGGCGCGCAGCGACGACACACGCGGAGTGCACAAGGCGCCGGCCAACGAGGTGGTGCGCGGGGCCGTGGCGTTGCAGACGCAGCTCACCAAGGGCGAGCACGACCTGCTCAATCCGATCGGGCTGAACTGCATCCGCTCCTTCCCCGGGCGCGGCATCCGGGTCTGGGGCGCACGGACGCTGGCCTCCGACCAGGCCTGGCGCTACCTCAACGTCCGGCGGCTCTTCAACTACCTGGAGGAGTCGATCCTCGCCGGCACGCAGTGGGTCGTCTTCGAGCCGAACGACGATGCGCTCTGGGCGCGTATCCGACGTACGGTCTCGGCGTTCCTGGTGAACGAGTGGCGCAAGGGCTCCCTGTTCGGGCTCACCCCGGACGAGGCGTTCTACGTGAAGTGCGACCGCGAGACCAACCCGCCCGAGAGCGTCGACGCGGGTCAGGTCATCTGCGAGATCGGTGTCGCGCCCGTCAAGCCCGCGGAGTTCGTCGTGTTCCGGCTCTCCCAGCTGACCGGCGGCACCGGGGGCGTCGACGAATGACCGGGTCCTCGGCTCCACCTCGAACAGCAGTGACCGGTCCGTCCTCGAACCTGGCGTAAGGAGCCTGTTGTGCCGCTTCCCGATCTTGACAGTTCCGTCGGGCATTCCTTCGGCCTGGAGTTCGACAGCGTCATCATCAAGCAGATCACCGAGGTCAGCGGTCTGAAGATGGAGCAGGACGTCATCGAGCTGAAGCAGAACACCGCCGACGGCAAGTACGCCATCAAGAAGCTGCCCGGCCGGCCCAAGGCCGGTGAGGTCACCGTCACGCGCGGCCTCACGGAGGACAACAGCTTCGAACGCTGGATCAAGGACTCCCGGTTCGGCCGCATGATGAGCGCCCGGCGCAACGGAGCGGTCATCGTCTACGACTACGAGGGCCTGCCCATCAAGCGGTACAAGCTGATCAACGCCTGGCCGAAGTCCCTGGAGATCGGCACCCTCAAAGCCGGTGACACCTCGGTCCTCACGGAGAAACTGTCGATCACGTACGAGAGCATGGAGCTCGACTGATGCGGCGCACGGTCCAGTTCCAGACTCCTCAGGGGGAGTCGGCGGAGCGGGAGGGCGCCGGGCGGCGCGAGCCGCTGCGTACGGAGTTCGCCTTCGACCTGCCCCGCGGGTACGTCGACGAATCGGGCACCGTCCACCGCTCCGGCGTGATGCGGCTGGCCACCGCCCGCGACGAACTCGTGCCCTTGCGCGACGACCGGGTGCGGGAGAACTCCGCGTACCTGTCGGTCGTCCTGATCTCCCGGGTCGTGACCCGGATCGGCACGGTCGAGGACATTCACCCGGGTGTCATCGAGGATCTCTTCGCGTCCGACCTGGCATTCCTCCAGGACTTCTACCGACGGATCAACGCGGAGGGGCACACCCGCGCCGCCGTCTCGTGTCCGTCCTGCAAGGAGGAGTTCGCGGTGGATCTCGCCGGCGGTCGCCTGGGGGAATCGTGACGTACGCGGCCGACCTGCTCTACGAGGAGGTCGCGTACCTCGCCTACCACTTCCACTGGCCGCTCGACGACCTGCTGGACCTGGAACATCCGGAACGACTGAAGTTCGTCGCACAGATCGCTCGCCTCAACGGGCATTAGCGAGGAGCGCAGGGAGGGCGGGAGAAGTCATGGGGCTGATGTCCTGGCTGCGCGGCGGTCGTTCCACCGGTGGTGACCCGGCCCCCGGCGCTGCGCACGCTTCGCGGCCGGACCGGGAGGGCCGTGTCGACGTGAGCCGCCTGGCACCTGTGCAGCGGTCCGTGACCGGGCAGGACCTAGTGATCGACCCCGGAGGCTTCCAGGCGGCGCTGACCACGCGGCAGGAGACGGCACTCGGTACGCCCCTGGGGCATCTGGTCAGCCCGGACGCGCCGGCCGGGCTGGTGCACGGAGTTGCCCTCGCGGCTCCGGGGAGCCCTGCTCCCGCCGTTCAGCGGGCTGTCGAGATGCCGCTGCGCCTGCGGAGCGGGCCCGCCCCGATGGCCGTCCAGCGCGCTTTCGGGGGGAGCGCTGCGGCTCTGACGTCCGCCGCGGGTACTTCGGCCGAAGCCGATCTGCCCGTACGGCAGTTGGTCGGCGAGCAGCCACTTGTGCAGCGAACGGGGACGCCCGGGAAGACCGGAGCGGGGCCGGACGCGAGTACGGATTCCGGTGCGGAGACATCGCCAGGGCGGGGTCCGGGTCGGGGTCGGAGTCCGGGCGCGGGTCCCACGGCGGTTCAGCGCACCGTTGCCTCCCCCTCGGCGCAGCCACTTCGACGCACGCCCGGACTCGGGGCGCCGCTGCCCGGTCTGCCACCGACCGCTCAGCGACAGGCCGATCGGGCGCCGGACGCCCAGCCACCCGCGCCCCGGCCTCCGGTGGTTCAGACCGAGTCCGCCTCGGCGGAGTCGTCGGACGAACCCTTCGCCGAGGCGGGCGGCGGAACGCCCACGGCCCCGGAGGTGCAGGCGTCTTCCGACGGGACCGGGGCGGCTGGGCCCGTCGCCCCGCTGCTCGGTGACGCCCCCTTGGCCGGTGCGGTGCCCGGGGTTGAGGCGGGCGGGGAGGGCGTGGCCGCCGCGCCCCAGGGCTCCACTGTTCCCGTCCAGCGCTCCGCGCCCGCTCCGGGCGGGCCCGCGCCCGTACCGTCGCCCACCGTCGGCCCGACCGCACCCCTGCTCGGAGAGCGGCCGCTTTCCCTGCGGTCCGCCACCGACCCGGGCGACCCCGGCCCCGCGGCCGGGGCGGCGGTCGTTCAGCGCTCCTCCGAGGGCGGCGGGGTGCAGCCGACGGCAACGCCCTCCGGCCCGCCATCCGCCGTGCCCGTACGGTGGACCGTCCCGGGTCCGGGGGCGCCTTCCGGTCCGCCGGCGGCACTCCTGCAGCGTGAGGTGCCACCCGTACAGCGGCAGACGGGCGGGGCTTCGCCCGTACCCGCATCGGTGGCTTCCCGTGCCGGCAGCCGGGCCGCCGCCTATCCGACCGCCGGTTCCGTCGCAGTCGCGGCCGGGGTGGCCCAGCGCATGGCCGACGGGAGCGTCGTCTTCGGGGCCGCCCCCCTGCGCGGCACGTCACGGCCGGTCGTCCAGCGGGACGCGGAGATCGCCGAGGAACCGCCACCGCTGCCGGAACCCGAGCCTCCGCCCGTAACGGAGACGGAACCGGAGTCGCCATCCGGCACCGAGGTGGATGTGGGTCCGGATGCCTCGCCCGGAGCCGACGCGGCGGCCCGTGCAGGGTCACCCGCGGGACAGGGCGCGCCTCGCGTGACGGACGAGCTGGTCCGGGCGCTCTACGGGCCGCTCAGCCGACTCCTCAAGGCTGATCTCCGGCTCGAACGCGAACGCGCCGGTTTCCACATCAACACCCGCCACTGACGATCAGCGCCCTTCACCGAGTCACCGAGTCATTGAGTTCTGAGTCACCGAGATTCCGAGTCAACGGGTCACTGCGTCACCGAGTCACGCGAATCACCGAGTCACCGATCGAGAGGCATGTGCCATGGCCACCGCCCCGGACGACGACCCCGCCGTCAGCGTCTGCTTCGTCGTGACGATCGACGACATCGAACTCGGGTCGTTCAACACCTGTGACGGGCTGGGCTGCGAAGTGGTCCTGGAGACCCGGGAGGAGGGCGGCAACAACGGGCATCTCTGGCAGCTGCCGACCCGGCTGAAGTACTCCAATGTGAAACTGTCCCGCCCCCTCACCCGGGAGACGGAAAAGGTGGCGCGCTGGTTCGCCACGATGACGACCGGATTCAGCCGCAAGACGGCGCACATCGAGGCGCGGACCGGGGACGGGCGGAAGGTGGCCCAGTGGGGGCTGCTGGAGGTCGTGCCCGTCCGCTGGACCGGGCCCTCGTTCACTCCCGAATCGCCCAAGGTCGCGATGGAGACGATCGAGATCGCCCACCACGGCTACGTGATGGAGGGCTGAGCGGCGTGAGCGGCGCGGGACCCATCGCCTTCAGTGCCGCAGGTACGTCCGGAGTGGCGTCCGCCGCGAAGGGCGGCTCGGCCAGGCCCAAGCTGGAGCACGCCTACCTGGAGCTGCGGACGCCGCCCACCGGGGGAGGGCTCACGCCCGGCGGCCCGTGCGGGCGGATCGACTTCCAGTTCAACCCCAAGGAGCTGAGCCTGACCAAGGCCGCCTCCTGGAAGCGAACGCCGGCCAAGGGGGCGAAGAGCTCCGGGCCTCCGGAGTACCAGGGATCGCAGCCCAGCAAGCTCACCGTCGAGATGTTCTTCGACGCCAGTGACACCCAGGACACCCGGGTGGTGACCTCGGTGGAGCAGCTGTTCGCCTGCTGTGTACCGACGAGCGAGACCCGGCAGCAGCAGCGGTCGTCGCCCCCGTGGGTGGTGTTCCACTGGGGCGGACTCACCGGGTTCCCCGGCTATGTGAGCCAGGTCGCCGCGAAATACACCCTGTTCACCACCTCAGGGGTGCCGATCAGGGCCGTATGCCAGGTCACGATGGAGGAGATCAGCGGCGAGACCCCCGGCCAGAACCCGACATCGGGCGCGCTGGCGGCCCGGCGTGTGCACCGGGTGGCCTCCGGGGACTCGCTGCCCTCGCTCGCCCACCGGGAGTACGGGGACGCCGGCGCCTGGCGGGTGATCGCCGAGGCGAACCGCATCGACGACCCGCTGCGGCTCGCACCGGGGACACAACTACTGCTGCCCGCCCTCGACGAGCTGACCAGACTCGTCGGCAACGACACGGACCGGGGGCAGGGACGATGACCCAACAGGGCGTCACCACCGCGCTCGTGGTGGAGTTCAACGGCACACCGCTCCCCGCGAAGTTCGTCAACACCCTGGTCGAGGGATACGTCGACGACAGCCGTACGCTCCCCGACCTGTTTCTGCTGCGGTTCCGGGACCCCGACCGTGTCCTGCTGGAACAGACCGGTCTGAGGATCGGCAGCGAGGCCCGGCTGCTGGCCCGTGCGGGCGGCGACACGGCACCGAAGCCACTGCTCGAAGGAGTGGTCACGGCACTTGAGGTGGAACTCGACGAGACCGGCACTTTCACCGTCGTACGAGGCCTCGACGAGTCCCACCGGCTGCTGCGGGGGCGGCGGGTCGCCAGCTACCAGAACATGACGCTCGCCGACATCTGCGGTCAGGTCGCCCAGCGCGCCGGACTGAAGCCGGGAACGGTGGACGTCGCGGGCCCGGTGATCGAGCACATGGCCCAGCCCAACGTCACCGACTGGGAGTTCGTGCGCGGGCTCGCCGAGGAGGCCGGTGCGCAGGCGTACGTGCGCGACGGGCAGCTGCACGTCACCCGCCCCGCCGAGGCGAGCGGGGCGCCGGACGGATCCGCGCGCGCCGGCCGCAACCCCCTCGTCCTCGAACTGGGCGACAACCTGCTGCGCTGCCGCGCCGGTGTCTCGGCCGCCGAGCAGGTGTCCGAGGTGGAAGTACGAGGCTGGGACGTCGGGGCGAAGCAGCCCGTGGTGGGCAGGGCCCCGGCCGGCACGTCGTCGACGCTGGAACTCGGAGTGACGGCGGCCGAGGTGTCCGCCCCCTTCGGCGAGGCACGGTTCGTGGTGACGGACGCCGCGTACGGGGCGCAGGCAGAGGTGGACCGGGCGGCGAAGGCGCTGGCGGAGCGGATCGCCGGGTCGTTCGCGGAGCTGGATGCGGTGATCCGGGGAAACCCCGAGGTCAGGGCCGGCAGCGCGGTGGCACTGAACGCGGTGGGCGCACCGTTCGAGGGCCGGTACACCGTCACCTCCTCGCGGCACGTCTTCGACGCCGTACGCGGCTACGAGACCTGGATCACCGTCTCGGGGCAGCAGGAACGCTCGCTGTTCGGGCTCACCGGAGGCGGCGGGCCGGGGCCGGCGGGCGCGGCCGGGGGAGGGGGGCGGTGTGCCGGGCTGGTCAACGGGACGGTGACGGACACCCAGGATCCGGAGGGGTCGGGCCGGGTGAAGGTGCGCTTCCCCTGGCTGTCGGACGAGTACGCGAGCGACTGGGCGCGCACGGCGCAGTCCGGCGGGACGGGCGGCGGCGAGGCCTTCATCCCGGAGGTCGGGGACGAGGTGCTGGTCGGCTTCGAGCACGGGCACCTGGACCGGCCCTACGTGCTGGCCGGGCTGTACAACGGGCAGGACCGTCCCGGTGGGGGAGGTGGCGGCGGTGCCCCGGCCCCCGGGGGAACGCCCGGTGAAGGCGGAGATCTCGTCGACCCCACCACCGGCGCGGTGAACCGTCGCGCGTTCGCGTCCAAGAGCGGAAACCAGCTCGAACTGCTGGACGCGGCGAACGGCCCGCAGGGAGTCAGGCTCCGCACCGGCGACGGGAAGCTCACGATCGACCTGGACCGTCGGGGCACGGCCGTCGTCATCAACAGCGACGGCAGCGTGACGATCGAGGCCAGGGAACAGGTCTCCGTCAAGGCGGCCAAGGGGGTTGCGCTGGACGCCGGAGGCGGCGCGCTGGAGCTCCGCGGCGACAGCGTCACGGTGACGTCCCGCAGCGGGGTCGCGCTCGACGGCGGGAACGGCAAGGTCGCGCTCGCCACCGGCGGCGCGGTGGAGGTCAAAGGCGCCCAGGTCACGGTCGACGGCACCCAGCGCACGGACGTCAGGAGCGGGGGGTCGGTGGCCGTCAACGCGCCGATGATCACGCTCAACTGACCTGCCGCAACCAGGGGAACAGGAGTACACCGCATGCCGCCAGCAGCAGCCGCACGGGTCACCGACCCCACCGGACACCCCGGCACGGTCGGTCCGCCGGGAGTGCCGGCGGTCCTGATAGCCGGGAAGCCCGCCGCCACGGTGGGCACCTCCCACCAGTGCGCGTCGCCCGCGGCCCACCCGCCGTCCACGATCGCACCGCCGGGCAGCTCCACCGTGCGGATCGGCGGCAGCCCCGCCGCCCGCGTGGGCGACCTGAGCGGCTGCGGGTCGCCGATCGTGTCGGGGTGCCCCACCGTACTGATCGGAGGCTGAGCCGGGATGGGACAGCAGTTCATCGGCGCCGGCTGGGCGTTCCCGCCCCGCACCGACGCCACCGGGTCCATCGCGCTGGTGCGCGGCGAGCGGGAGCTGGAGGAGTCGATCCGGCTGATCCTGGCGACATCCCCCGGCGAGCGGCCGATGCGGCCCGAGTTCGGCTGCGCCGTCAACGACTACGTGTTCGCCCCCGCCGACGCGGGGACGGCGGGACAACTCGCGTACGAGGTGCGGCTGGCGCTGGAGCGCTGGGAGCCGCGGATCGAGGTCGCCGAGGTCACCGTGCGGTTCGACGAGGCCGACAACGGGGTCCTCTACATCGACATCGGCTACTCGGTGCGCGGCTCCAACGACCCCCGCAACCTCGTCTTCCCGTTCTACGTGATCCCGCAGCACCCGCAGGAGACGAGCCACGACGACGAGGAGGCAGGCGCGTGACGCTGCCCAGTCCCCATCTCGACGACCGCCGCTTCCAGGGCCTGGTGGACGAGGCCAAACGCCGGGTCCAGCAGCGCTGCCCCGAGTGGACCGACCACAATGTGTCGGACCCGGGCGTCACCCTCATCGAGGCGTTCGCCACCATGGTCGACCAGCTCGTCTACCGCGTGAACCGGGTGCCGGAGAAGAGCTACCTCACCTTCCTCGACCTGATCGGGGTCCGGCTGCACCCGCCCACGGCCGCCCGCACCGACGTGACGTTCCGGCTCTCCGCCCCCCGGCCCGACCCGGTCGTGGTGCGGGCCGGGACGGAAGTCGCCACCGTGCGCACGGAGACGGAGGAAGCCGTCGTCTTCACGACCGCCGAGCAACTGACCATTCCCCCCTGCGCCTTCGCCCATCTCGCCACCTGGCCGGTGTCGGGGGAGGCGGCGGACCGTACGGAGGAGCTGGCCATCGGCCGGGACGTGACGTGTTTCGGGGCGACCCCGGCGCCCGGCGACTGCCTCTACGTCGGCCTGTCGGCCGCGGTGCCAGCCGGAGTCGTCGTCCTGCGACTCGAGTGCAAGGTCGAGGGCGTCGGCGTCGATCCGCTGCGGCCGCCGCTGGTCTGGGAGGCCTGGGACGGCACCGCGTGGACGGTCTGCGAGGTGGAGAAGGACGACACCGGAGGCTTCAACCGCTCCGGCGAGCTGATTCTCCACCTGCCGAGGACGCACACCCCGGCGGCCGTCGTGCGGCGTACCGGGGGCTGGCTGCGGTGCCGGCTGATCGAGGCGGAGCCCGGTCGGCCGACCTACCTGGCACCGCCGGTCCTCCGCCGGATCACCGCCTTCACCATCGGCGCGACGGTGGCCGCCGAGCATGCCGAGACCGTCGCCGACGAGGTGCTCGGCGCGGCGGAGGGCGTGCCCGGCCAGGCGTTCGCACTGGCCCGCCCGCCCGTGGTGCCGGGCGACTTCGTGGTCGAGGTGGCCGACCCCGCGAGCGGCCCGGAACCGGAGTACACCCGGTGGACCAGGGTCGACGACTTCGCGCACTCCGGGCCCGACGACCACCACATCACCCTCGACCCGAACTCCGGCCGGGTCGAGTTCGGTCCGGCCGTACGGGAACGGGACGGCTCCGTGCGCCACTACGGCGCGGTCCCCGCGAAGGGCGCCACCGTCCGGGTGCGTTCCTACCGTACGGGCGGTGGGCTGCGCGGCAATGTCGCCAGGTCGACACTGAAGGTCCTGCGCAGCGCGATCCCTTACGTGGCACGGGTGGAGAACCGCCGGCCGGCCCTCGGCGGCGTCGACGGCGAAAGCGTCGACAGCGCCAGGGTGCGCGGACCGATGACACTGCGCACCCTGCACCGTGCCGTCGTTCCGCACGACTACGAACTCCTCGCTCGCGACATCGCCCCGGACGCGGCACGCGTGCACTGCATCCGGGCCGGTGAGTCCGAGGACGGGAGCGCGGACGGCAACGACGGTTCCGCCCACGGGGTGCGGCTGCTCGTCGTTCCGGCCGGCCGCAGCGACGAGCAGGGCAGGATCGAGTTCGACGAACTCATCCCTCCCGCGCACACGCTGCGCCTCATCGCCGGTCACCTGGAGGCCCGCCGCCCGATCGGGGCCCGGCTCGTGGTCGAGCCGCCCTTCTACCAGGGCGTCACCGTCGTCGCCTCGGTGCAGGCGGAGCGCGGGGCGGTCGTGGAGCGCGTACGGGAGGCGGCGCTCGCCGCGCTGTACGGGTACTTCAACGCGCTGTCCGGCGGACCGGGCGGGCAGGGCTGGCCCTTCGGGCGGCCGGTCCAGTCGGGCGAGGCGTTCGCCGTGCTCCAGCGGGTTGCGGGGGTGGACCTTGTGGAGGACGTACGGCTCTACCGCGCCGATCCGGTCACCGGCGAACGCACCGACGCCACGGCCAAGATCCCGCTCGACCGGCACGCGCTGGTCTTCAGCTACGAGCACCAGCTCCGGGTGAGAGGAGCCTAGGACGATGCGTACCGGCGTACCGGGCCTCCCGACCCCGCACCCCCTGATCGACCAACTGCCCGCCGTCTACCTGGAGCAGGACTTCCTCCGCCGCTTCCTCGCCGCGCTCGACGACGTGCTCGCCCCTGTGCTGCTCGCCATCGACAACCTGCCCGCCCACCTGGACCCCCGGAGTGCCCCGGAGGACTTCCTGGACTGGCTGGCCCAGTGGGTCGCGGTGGAGCCGCACGAGGACAGCCCCGTCGAGCGGCGCCGCGAGACGGTACGGGGGGCGGTCGCGCGGCATGCCCGGCGCGGCACGGCGGGCGGGCTGGCCGACGCGGTGCGGCTGGAGACGGGCGCGGAGCCGGAGATCACCGAGAGCGGCGGAACGGCCTGGTCGACCGTGTCGCAGACCGCGCTCCCGGGCCGGGCACGCCCCGCGGTGACGATCCGGGTCCGGGAACGGGCGGGGCGCGCGATCGACCGGGTGCGGCTGGAGGAGCTCATCGGGACCGAGGTCCCGGCCCATGTGGGGTACACGCTGGAGATCCTGCCTCCGGCCGGGGACTCGGAGGGCGGTGCGCAGTGATCTGCGAGACGTGTGGTCACCGGAACGCGCCGGGGCGGGAGTTCTGCGCGTCGTGCGAGGCGTTCCTGGCATGGGAGCCGGATGGGGCGGGCGGGGCCGAACCGGGGCCGCGGGTGGCCGGTCGGCCAGGTCCCGTGGCCCCGGCCTCCGACAGGGAGCCCGTTCTGCCCATCGCGCCGCCCGCGGTTCCGGCGCCCGGTCCCGTACGCATGCCCACCGCGCCGCCCTCCGTACCGCTCACCGCGCAGTCCTCCGCGCCGCCCTCCGTGCCGGCTCCCCCTCCACGACCGGCGACGGCTGCCCCTGCCCAGCCGGCGGCGGCTCCCCGGCGCCCCGGAGACGCTCCGGACGGTCCCGCCCCCGGGCCCGAGGCATGGGGGCCCGGCCCGGAACCCGGCACCCCCGCCCCGCCGGGACCGGTGGCGGGCGTTCCCGTGGTGTGCCCCAACTGCCGTGCGGAGAACGCGCCGGAGCGCACACTCTGTATCCGGTGCGCCCTGCTCCTCGATCCGGGGCCGCCCCCCGGCCTCCGCCCGCCGTGGTGGCGGCGGCTGCTTCGCCGGCGGACCGGGAGGACCCACGCCGCCGGAACGAGGCCACGACGCGGACGGCGCAGACCGAGGTTCGCGCTGCCGGTCGTGCTGCTTCTGCTGGCGGTCGGGATCTGGTTCGCGCTGCCGCACCTGTCCGGCCTGCTCGGCTTCGCCAAGGAGGAGACGGGGGCCCCGGAGGCGGTTGTGCCGTCCGCGTCCCGGAGTTCCAGCGCGGCGTCGGGACATCCGGCGGCCGCGGCCTTCGACGGGTTCAACAACCGGTACTGGGCCCCGCGGGAGAGCGGTGACGGCGTGGACGAGTACCTGGAATGCTCGTTCACCCAACCGGTCCGGCTGCTGAAGATGGTGGTGTTCTCCGGGACCTCGGCGCGGAAGGACGAATTCCTCACACAGGCCCGGCCTGCGCGGATCACCGTGGTCCTGACCTCGAAGAACGGCAAGGAGAGCAGCCGGACCGTCCGGCTGGCGGATCAGCCGGGCCAGCAGACGTTCGACGTACGGGGATCGGACACGGTCGGTGTCCGGCTCATGGTCGAGTCCGCGTACGGCACCGGCAAGGGCCGCCGGGTGGCGGTCGCGGAGGTCGAGTTCTTCGGCCACCGGTCCTGACGCCACGGCGTCCGCCCGATGGCTGGGGACCCCGGTTCGAGCCCCGTCGGCCGGGGCCGGTGCCTCAGCGGGAGACGCCGAGCGCGCCGGTCGTGTCGACCACCGTCGCCAGTTGGGACGCGAGGGCTCCGGCGTCGGGCCTCAGCGAGCCGTCGAAGGCGGCGGAGCCGATCGTGAAGGCATCCGCACCGGCCACCGCGAGGTCCCGGATCTGGTCGGTGCCGGTGATGGGAACCGGCGACGACCAGACGGCCCGAGGTCGCCGCGCGGGCGGCCCGGACCAGGTCGAGGGGGTCGGCGTCGATGGCGCGGTACGCGAGCAGGTTGACGCCGGAGCAGCCCGCGGCCTCCGCGCTCCGGCAGTCGTCGGCGATGCGGCCGGGGTCACCGGCGCGGGTCGGCACACGCCTTGAGAACGATCTCCGGGCCGATGCCGCAGGGGTCGCCCATGGTGAGGGCGATCGGCGTCATGCGTGGTCTCCTCGGTCGCGGGAGGGCCGGCCGGCGGGTTGCCGGACCAGATGACACAGCCGCAGGAGCATCCCGTCGTCGCCGAAGCCGCCCGCCTTGATCAGGACGGGAAGGGCGAGCGGGCCGAGCGGGGTACCGCGGGCGACGCCGGGCTCGGGCTCGTCGAACAGGTCGATCCCGTCGATGCCGAGGGCCCGGAGCACGGTGGCGGCCGTCTCTCCGCCGGTGACGACGAGTGCGTCGACCAGACGCTCCTCGGTCAGTGTCCGTACTACTGCGGCCAGGGAACGGGCGAACACCTGCGCGGTGTGCGGTGCGTGACGTTCATCGGGTGTCTGCACCGTGAGGACGGGAGCGGCCAGTGCGCGTATCGCTTGTACCGCCGCGGCGGGGTCGTCGCCGACGGTGATCCCCTGGACGTCCGACCGGACGCGGAGCGCGGCCAGCTGCCGCCGGGTCGCGGGGTTGGCGCTGCCGACGACGACAAGCGGCCGGCGGGCCGGTGCGAGCGCGGAGTCAACCGGTCCGTCGCCGCGCGCGCACCGCCGGGCAAGCGCGGCCGCCAGCCCCGGGGAGCCGACCCACAGCACGTCGTCGAGGTGCGGGACCGCTGCGACCAGGCGGTCGAGGTCGCCGTCCGTCGCGGCGGAGCAGACGATCAGAGCGCCACGGCCGATCGGGCCGGGGAGTTCGGCCGCCCGGTCCGGCCCGACCGGGACAGCATCCGGGAACAACGTCGTCAGGTCCGAACACCGCACCGGATGAACGGGGTCGCGGGCGAAGTCGCTCTCGTGGACCGGCACACCCCGCACGTGCTGGACGCCTTCGACCGTCACCCTGCCCTCGGCGGGGAAGGCGGGCGCGACGACGACGGCCCGCCGCCGCGATCCCGCCCACGCGGCCCGGACCTCCGCCACGACATGCCCGCGCAGGGTCGAGTCCACCGTCTTGAACAGGAGCGCGGAGCCGGCGAACCGACGGGCGGCCACGCCCGTACGTGCGGCTGCGGCTTCCTGGTCCAGCAGCCGGGTCCCGAGGTCGACCGCGGTCACACCCGTGACGGGCGGGAGCTCCGTCGCGGGGCAGGACAGCAGGATCCGTGCCCCGTGACCGGTCCTGCGGAACGGGGCTGCCCCGTCCCCGGCGCTGGTGAGGTCGTCCGCGAGGATGCCGATGCCCTGCCGGACGTCCTTGCCGGATGTCATGCCGCACCTCTCCGTCGAACGTTCATGTGTGAATGAATCAATAGTCGACGACATCAAGGACGCAGGACAAACGATTCGGTCTCACACCAGGCGTGAGTAAAGTTCACCGATGCGATGGTCCTCACTTCCTCCGCCGCACACCCTCCTGCCCTTCGAGGCGACCGTCCGGCACGCGAGTATGACCGCGGCGGCGCGGGAGCTGCACGTGACGCACGGCGCGGTGAGCAGGCAGGTGCAGAAACTCGAGCGGTCCCTCGGGGTGTCGCTGTTCGAGCGCGGGGCCCGCAGTCTGCGGCCCACCCCGGAAGCGCGCCAACTGGCCGCGGTGGTCAGGGATGCCCTGGACCAGATCGATGCCGCCGCCCGGCAGACCTCCGACGCGCCCCCACGGGACCGCTCACCCTGTCGTGCGAGCCCACACTCCTGATGCGGTGGCTCATTCCCCGGCTGCCCGATCTGGCGGCCCGGGTGCCCGACGTCACCGTGCACCTGTCCGCGGGCGGTGGCCCCGTCTCCTTCGAACGGGACAACATCGACCTCGCTGTCCGGCGGGACGATTTCCCCTTTCCCGTGGGGGCGGACCGGACCCACCTGTTCGCCGAGCGGATCGGGCCGGTCTGCCGGCCCGACCTCGCGCCACGGCTCACGGCCCCCGGCAAGGCGGAGGTCACGCTTCTGCACTCCGGGACGAGGCCGCAGGCCTGGGACGACTGGAAGCGCGTCACCGGCATCACCGGCATCGCTGCGGAGCCGGCTGCGCAGCAGACGCTGGAGCACTTCTACCTGACCGTCCAGGCCGCGTCGGCCGGCGTCGGGGTCGCGATCGCCCCGTACGCGGTCGTCCGTGACGACCTGGAGCGGGGACAACTCGTCGCCCCCTTCGGTTTCGTCCCCGACGGCACCGCCTACCACCTCCTCAGCCGCCGTCCGCCCGAGCAGGACGAGCGGCTTCGTCGGCTGACGTCCTGGCTGCGCAGCCGTACGGAAGAGCTCGACGCCGGTCATGACCGGACGCATCCGGCGCAGGAACCCGCCCGGAAGTGAGGCGAGTCCGCCGTCCGCGGCCGCGCGGGGTGTCAGGAGGGCCCGGCCCGGCCGGTGCCGCGGCGACCGGGACGCGAGAGGCGCGCCTGAGGGCTGTCCGTGATCCGTGATCCGTGGTGGATCGGCGGGCGGCGTCGGATGCGGTGCATCGCAAGGCGGAGGGGCGTCCGCGTACTGGATGTGTTCGGGCGTTCCGACAACGCGGCGAGGCGCCGTAGCTGTCGTCGTGCGCCCGCCAGGGACTACGTGACAGCCTTCAGCTTGCGACCGCGCGGCGGGCGCGGCAGGGTTCCGGGGTGTGGCCACTCTCCTGATCGTCCATCACACGCCCTCGCCCAACTGCCAGGCGCTGTTCGAATCCGTCGTCTCCGGTGCGACGACCGACGAGATCGAGGGGGTCCGGGTCGAGCGGCGCGCGGCGCTTGCCGCGACGGCCTCCGACGTGCTCGCCGCCGACGGCATTCTGCTCGGAACACCGGCGAACCTCGGCTACATGTCCGGGGCCCTCAAGCACTTCTTCGACCAGGTCTACTACCCCTGCCTGGACGCGACGCGTGGCCGTCCCTTCGGGTACTACGTGCACGGCGGGAACGATGTGACCGGGGCCGTGCGGGCCATCGAGTCGATCACGACGGGCCTGGGATGGCGCCGTGCGACCGACGCCGTGACGGTCACGGGAGAACCCGCCAAGGCCGACATCGAGGCGTGCTGGGAGCTGGGCGCGACCCTCGCCGCCGGCCTGGCCGACTGACCCGCCGGGCCTTCACTGCCCAGTGGAGGCCCAGGCTGCCCCACCGGCCCCCTGCCACCCCCTGGCAGGGCTCGCCGGGCTCGCAGCCTCGCCCCCCGGCAGGGCCCGACAGGCCCGTCGGCAACCCCCTGGCAGGGCCCGACGGGCCCGTCACCTCATCCGCTTGCCGGTCCAGAGGTTGCCGCTAATGTCGATATGTAGGCCAAAAGTGTGTTTTCGTTTCCGCGCTCTCCCGGTGGAGGGACGGCGCCGTACGAGAAGGAGCCTCCCATGACCAGCACACTGCGGAGCGCGATAGCCCTGGCCGGAGCGGCAGCCCTGTCACTGGGTGTGGTGGGGACCAGCGGTGCGGCGCAGCCGGGAGCGGGCCGGCAGGCCGACGAGGTCAAGATCGGCCTGCTGTTGCCGGAGAGCAAGACCACCCGGTACGAGAAGTTCGACCGGCCATACATCGAGGACAAGATCAAGGAACTGGCCCCCGGCGCCCAGATCGACTACTACAACGCCGCCGAAAGCGCCACCACCCAGCAGCAGCAGGTGAACACCGCCCTCGCCAAGGGCGACCAGGTGCTCATCCTGGACGCCGTCGACGCCAAGTCGATCCAGTCCTCCGTACAGAAGGCACGGGACGCGGGCGTGAAGGTCGTGGCCTACGACCGGCTCGCACAGGGCCCCGTCGACGCCTACGTCTCGTACGACAACCGCAAGGTCGGCGAGTTGCAGGGCAAGGCGCTGCTCGACGCGCTGGGCGACAAGGCCGACAGCGGTGAGATCGTCATGCACAACGGTTCGCCGACCGACCCGAACGCCGCCGAGTTCAAGGCCGGCGCCCACTCCGTCCTCGACGGCAAGGTGAAGATCGGCAAGGAGTACGACACTCCGAACTGGGACCCGAACAACGCCAACCAGCAGATGGCCGGCGCCATCAGCGCACTCGGCAAGGACAAGATCGTCGGCGTGTACTCGGCGAACGACGGTCTGGCCGCCGGCATCGCCACCGCGCTCAAGGCGGCAGGCATCAACGTGCCCCTGACCGGCCAGGACGCCCAGCTCGACGCGATCCAGCGGATCCTCGCGGGTACGCAGACCATCACCGTCGAGAAGCCGTACAAGCCGGAGGCGGACACCGCGGCAGCGATGGCGGTCGCCCTCGCCCAGGGCAAGGACATCCCCGAGTCCCTCACGCCGACCACCGTCACCAGTGGCAGTGGTGAGAAGGTCCCGGCCAAGCTGCTGACACCTGTCGTGGTCGACAAGGACAACATCAAGGACACCGTCGTCAAGGACGGCCTGTACTCCGTCGAGGAGATCTGCACCCCGAACTACTCCGACGCCTGTGAGAAGACCGGTCTCCAGTAGCTCTGTGTCCAGGACTCCGGACGAACGCCACCGCGCGTTCGTCCGGCGGGGGACGAGACCGTCGGCCCGCACGGACGGGCAGCGGAGGAGGCGGTTCCTTTGCCGCAAGAACCAGTGCTCACTCTGCGGGGGATCTCCAAACGCTTCGGCGCCGTCCAGGCGTTGTCGCACTTCGACCTCGAGGTCCGTCCCGGCGAGGTGGTCGCGCTCGTCGGCGACAACGGCGCCGGCAAGTCGACCGCGGTCAAGGCCATCGCGGGAGTCAACCCGCCCGACGAGGGCGTCATCGAATGGCAGGGCCGCAAGGTCGGAATCGGCCGCCCGCACGACGCCCAGAACCTCGGCATCGCGACCGTCTACCAGGACCTGGCCCTGTGCGACAACCTCGACGTGGTCGGCAATCTCTTCCTCGGCCGCGAACTGCGCCGCTTCGGCGTGCTCGACGAGGTCCGCATGGACCAGCGCTCACGCGAACTGCTCGACACGCTGTCCATCCGCATCCCGAGCGTCCGCATCCCCGTCGCCTCGCTCTCCGGCGGACAGCGTCAGACGGTGGCGATAGCCCGGTCGCTGATCGGCGATCCGAAGGTCGTCATCCTGGACGAGCCGACCGCGGCCCTGGGCGTGGAGCAGACGGCCGAGGTCCTGGACCTGGTCGAACGGCTCCGCGACCGCGGCCTCGGGACCATCCTGGTCAGCCACAACATGGTGGACGTGATGGCGGTCGCGGACCGGATCGCCGTGATGCGCCTCGGCCGCAACAACGGCTTCTTCGACCGGCGCTCCACCACCACCGAGGAGATCATCTCCGCCATCACCGGGGCCTCCGACAGTGCGGTCACCCGGCGCCAGGCCCGTAAGCGGGAGGAGGAGCGATGACCCGGGATCCCGCACACGACGACTCCCAGCAACCCGCACACGACGACTCCCAGCAACCCGCCCGCGACGACTCCCAGCAACCCGCCCGCGACGACTCCCAGCAACCCGCCCGCGACGACTTTCAGCAACCCGCGCACGACGCCATGCCCGCTGTCGACACCCGTCTGCTCGTCCGCGAGGAGGGTATCCGGGGGTACGCAGGGGAGTTCTGGCGCAAGATGCGCAGCGGGGAGCTGGGTTCCCTTCCCGTCGTCATCGCCGTGATCATCATCTGGACGGTGTTCGGCAGCCTGAACAGCACGTTCCTCTCGGCCCAGAACCTCTCCGACCTCAGTCAGCAGATCGTCGGCACCGGCATGATCGCCGTCGGCATCGTCTTCGTGCTGCTCCTCGGCGAGATCGACCTGTCCGTCGGGTCCGTCAGCGGTCTGTGTGCCGCGATCTTCGCCGTACTCAATGTCCTGAACGGCATGAACGAGTGGCTGGCGCTCCTCGTCGCGGTTCTGGGCGGAGCCGCCGCCGGTCTCATCCAGGGCTTCTTCTTCGCGAAGGTCGGCGTGCCCGCGTTCGTCGTCACTCTGGCGGGCAACCTCGCCTGGAACGGGCTGATGCTCCAGGTGCTCGGTTCGAGCGGCACGGTCAACATCCCCGCCGACAGCATCGTCGCCGAGATCTACTCGACGATCTACCACAGCCCGGCCGCCGCCTACGTGGCCGCGGCCGTCGGGGTCGGACTCTTCCTGGCCGCCTCCCTCCTGGACGCCGCACGCCGCAGAGCGGCCCGGGTGCCGTCCCGGCCGGTCGCCGAGATCGTGCTGCGCACGATCGTCATCGCGGCGATCGCCTTCGTCACCGCGTACATCCTCAACCGGTACCAGGGCCTCCCGCTGGCTCTCCTGATCTTCCTGATCGTGCTGGTGGTACTGGACTTCGTGCTCCGCCGCACCACGTACGGCCGGAAGGTCTTCGCCGTCGGCGGCAACTCGGAGGGTGCACGACGGGCCGGCATCAGTGTGCCGTTCGTCCGGATGTCGGTCTTCTCGATCGCCGGCACGATGGCGGCGGTCGGAGGTCTGTTCCTCGCCGGGCAGATCCAGTCCGCGAGCCAGACCTCGGGCGGCGGCAACCTCCTGATGAACGTCATCGCCGCAG
Source organism: Streptomyces sp. NPDC002809 (assembly GCF_040295435.1). Lineage (NCBI taxonomy): Bacteria > Bacillati > Actinomycetota > Actinomycetes > Kitasatosporales > Streptomycetaceae > Streptomyces > Streptomyces sp. NPDC002809. The sequence continues at coordinate 6,698 of NZ_JBEOVJ010000093.1, read as the reverse complement.
CCGTCATCGGCGGCACGAGCCTGTTCGGCGGACGCGGTTCGGTCTGGTCGGCCCTGCTCGGCGCCCTGGTGATCGGGTCCATCCAGTCCGGGATGAACATCATGGGCGTGAGCAACGCGATCCAGTTCATGATCACGGGATCCGTCCTGCTGGCGGCAGTGGTCGTCGACTCCGTCTCCCGCAGGAGCCAGAAGGCCGCAGGACGCGCTTGATCAGCAGCACCAGGCCCCGCACGAGGGGCAGGTCCTGCCGGCTGACCGCGGTCGCGACCGTCCGACCGATTCCGTCACGCGGGATCACCGTCCCGACGACGACGGAGCCCATGAAGGGCTGTCGGGTGACACATCAACTCACCTGACTCCGCCGATGGTTGCCGGGAATGCCCGATGCGTACGCACCACCCCGTGAACCACGGGGCCGGGTATGCGGGGCCTGGCATCCGCCGAACACCGGATGAGGCGGCCGCGTCCCAGGTCGCGCAGGGTGGCGACGGGCTGCGCCGGGCGACGGAGGCCGCGGACGTGCACGGTACGGCTTTCCGGGCAAGCGCGCAGAAGTTCACGCAGCGGCAATGAACCGGTCTACGCCCGCTCCATGAGGGCGTCGTGCCCGGTTTTCGCAGGTGACCGCCTGTTGCAGGGCGCCTGTTGGAGGGAACAGACGGAGCGGCCGCGCTGTTCCGGGGCATGGTGGTGCGAGCGTGACCGATGTGAGCATGGCCATGATCTGCAGGGCATTGCGTGGCGCTGCCTGCGCGCGTAGCGTTCCGGGCAGGTCACGAGTGTCAGCGTCAAGCCCTGGCTTGCTGACCGGCAACCCTCCTGCGCGGCGGGGTGCTCCAGGTGACGACCAGGCGGGGCCCGTCCGGGTTCCGCAAGCGCGAGGCCCCCGGGCCCGCCCGGCCGGAAGAGCGGAGGCGACGGTCATGCCACCGGTGTCCTGCCCGCTCGTCAGGGTGCTCGCCCCGCGCCGCCGCGTCCACCTCTATTCACGGCCGCACATCGACCTCCAGCGCGTGGCCGGCGCGCTCTGTTGTTCCTGACCCGTTCCCGCGACGCCGAACCTCCCGACGAGGCCCGGCGATCACCCACGGTCGATCAGGAAGGCACCCTTTCGTGTCCGCATCGTCATTGCCGCACCCCGCCCTGCCCGCCTCGCCCCTCCACCTCGCCGTCGCGCTCAACGGTGCGGGCTGGCACCCCGCCGCATGGCGCGAGCCGGAGGCCCGCCCCGGGGAACTGCTCACCGCCGCGTACTGGACCGACACCGTCCAGGAGGCCGAACGCGGCCTGATCGACTTCGTGACGATCGAGGACGCGCTCGGGCTCCAGTCCTCGCGGTTCACGGAGCCCGACGGCCGCACCGACCAGGAGCGCGGGCGCCTCGACGCGGTGCTCATCGCCGCCCGTGTGGCCCCGTTGACCCGGCACATCGGCCTGGTCCCCACCGTGATCGCCACACACACGGAGCCGTTCCACATCTCCAAGGCGATCGCCACCCTCGACTACGTGAGCACCGGCCGCGCCGGTCTGCGCGTCCAGGTGTCGGCCCGGAGCCACGAAGCCGCCCACTTCGGCCGCCGTACGTTCCCGCGATTCCGTGTCGAGGACCTGGACACCCCGCCCGTCCGCGCGCTGGTCGCCGAACTCTTCGAGGAGGCCGGCGACCACGTCGAGGCGGTACGCCGCCTGTGGGACAGCTGGGAGGACGGCGCGGAGATCCGGGACGACGCCACAGGCCGGTTCATCGACCGGGACAAGCTGCACTACACCGACTTCGAGGGCCGGAACTTCAGCGTCAGGGGCCCCTCGATCACACCCCGGCCCCCGCAGGGGCAGCCGATTGTCAGCGCCCTGGCGCACCGGAGCGTTCCCTTCCGACTGGTGGCCCGTTCCACGGACATCGGGTACGTCACCCCGCACGACACCGGTCAGGCCCGCACCATCATCGAAGAGATCCGCGCCGAACAGGCGGTGGCGGGACGGGCGGCGGAACCCCTGCACATCTTCGGGGACCTCGTGGTCTTCCTCGACGACGACCCGGCAGCCGCGGCGGCCCGCCGCGACCGTCTCGACGGCCTCGCCGGACACCCGTACAGCAGTGACGCGAAGGTGTTCACCGGCACGCCCGCCCAACTGGCGGACCTGCTCCTGGACTGGCAGCAGGCCGGGCTCTCCGGCTTCCGGCTGCGGCCCGCCGTGATCGGCCACGACCTCCCGGCGATCACCCGCGGACTCGTTCCAGAACTGCAGCGCCGCGGTGCCTTCCGGAGCGTGTACGAGGCCGACACCCTGCGCGGGCTGCTCGGACTCGCCCGCCCCGCCAACCGCTACGCCACCGTCTGAGCCGGAAGGACCACCGACATGAGCACCAGCAACGGCGCCGGCACCAGCACCGGCAAGCCGCTCAAGCAGATTCACCTCGCCGCCCACTTCCCGGGCGTCAACAACACCACCGTGTGGAGCGACCCCGAGGCCGGCAGTCACGTCGAGTTCAGCTCGTTCGCGCACTTCGCCCGCACCGCCGAACGCGCCAAGTTCGACTTCCTCTTCCTCGCCGAGGGGCTCAGGCTTCGCGAACAGGGCGGAAAAATATACGACTTGGATGTCGTGGGACGCCCCGACACCTTCACCGTGCTGTCCGCACTGGCCGCTGTCACCGAACGCCTCGGTCTCACCGGCACGATCAACTCCACGTTCAACGAGCCCTATGAGGTGGCCCGCCAGTTCGCCAGCCTCGATCACCTCTCGGACGGGCGCGCGGCGTGGAACGTCGTCACCTCCTGGGACGCCTTCACCGGCGAGAACTTCCGACGCGGCGGATTCCTCCCGCAGGAGAAGCGGTACTCCCGTGCCAAGGAGTTCCTCGCCACGGCCAACGAACTGTTCGACTCATGGCGCGGTGACGAGATCGTCGCCGATCAGCGGACCGGCACGTTCCTCCGCGACGCCCGGGCCGGAGCCTTCGTGCACAAAGGGCAGCACTTCGACATCGAGGGACAGTTCAACGTGCCGCGCAGCCCGCAGGGCCGCCCGGTGATCTTCCAGGCCGGCGACTCCGACGAAGGACGCGAGTTCGCGGCGGAGGGCGCCGACGCGATCTTCAGCCGCTACAGCACCCTCAAGGAGGGCCAGGCGTTCTACGCGGACGTCAAGGGCCGCCTCGCCCGCCACGGCCGCACCCATGACCAGTTGCTGATCCTGCCCGCCGCGACCTTCGTCCTCGGTGACACGGACGCCGAGGCACAGGAACTGGCCCGCGACGTACGCCGGCAGCAGGTCAGCGGCGCCACCGCGATCAAGCACCTCGAGTTCGTCTGGAACCGGGACCTCTCCTCGTACGACCCCGAAGGGCCGCTCCCCGACATCGATCCGGACCTCGGCGAGCACACCATCGCCCGCGGCCGCGCCCAGGTACGCATGTACCGCGACCCGCTGGCCGTCGCACAGGAGTGGCGGGAGCTCGCGGCCGCGAAGAACTGGTCGATCCGCGACCTGGTCATCGAGACCGGGAACCGCCAGGCCTTCGTCGGCTCGGCGGCCACCGTCGCCGGGACCATCAACGACTTCGTCCAGGCCGACGCCGCCGACGGATTCATCCTCGTCCCGCACATCACCCCCGGCGGTCTGGACGTCTTCGCCGACACCGTGGTCCCGCTCCTCCAGGAGCGTGGTGTGTTCCGTACGGAGTACGAGGGCACGACCCTGCGCGACCACCTCGGCCTGGACCGCCCCGACGCGGCAGCGGCCGAACGGGCGGCGTCATGAAGTTCCTGGCCATCACCCTCATCATCCACGCCCCGGACCCGGTGACCGGCGTCCTCAAGCCGACCACCGAACGCTTCCGTGAGGTGATCGACAACGCGCTGCTGGCCGAGGAGCTCGGCTTCGACGGCTTCGGCGTCGGCGAACGGCACGAGCGGCCCTTCATCTCCTCCTCGCCGCCCGTCGTGCTCAGCCATATCGCCGCGCACACCTCCCGCATCCGCCTCTTCACCGCCGTCACCACCCTCAGCCTGCTCGACCCGGTGCGCGCGTACGAGGACTACGCCACGCTCGACCATCTGTCCGGGGGACGCCTCGACCTCATCATCGGCAAGGGAAACGGGACGGCACAGCGCGAGCTGTTCCGCGTCGCGCCCGTGGAGCAGTGGGACCGCAACGCCGAGAGCTACGAGCTGTTCCGACGGCTCTGGCGTCGGGACAAGGTGACAGCCACACCACGCTTCCGCCCGGAGCTGACCGAGGCCGAGGTGTGGCCCAGACCGTTCCAGCGACCCGTCCGGGTGTGGCACGGCAGCGCCACGAGCCGGAAGTCGGTCGACCTTGCCGCACGCTACGGCGACCCGCTCTTCTCGGCGAACGTCACCCACGCGATCGAACCGTACGCCGAACTCATCCGCAACTACCGGGAGCGCTGGGAGCACTACGGCCACGACCCGGCACAGGCGGTGGTCGGCGCGGGGACGGCCGGGTTTCACACGGCCCGGACCTCGCAGGAGGCCGTCGCCGCCTACCGGCCGGTGTTCGAGGGCAATCTCGCGTTCCAGAAGAAGCTGGGCGTCGATCCGGTGTTCCCCACCCTGGAGGACTTCGTCGAGCGCAGCTCGGCACTGATCGGCAGCCCTCAGCAGGTCATCGAGAAGGTGCACCGCTACCACGAGCAGTTCGGACACACCGTCCTGCACCTGCAAGCGGAGGCCGGCGGCCTCACCGACGCCCAGCACCGGGACTCGCTCGAACTCTTCCAGTCCGACGTTGCCCCGGTGCTGCGACATGACATCCCCGACCCGCCGTTCGCTTGGGCCCCGGTCCTTGCCCGGCCCGCTCCGGTGCAGGCATCCGCGCTCGTCCCGACGAGCCACTGAGGAGTGTTCCGGCCATGTCCCGCATCCCTCTCGGGGTCCTCGACCTCATACCGATTCCGTCCGGTTCCACCGCCGCCGACGCGCTGCGCAACACCATCGACCTGGCCCGCCGGACCGAAGGGGCCGGCTACGCCCGCTACTGGTTCGCCGAGCACCACCTCAACCCCGGCGTCGCCGGCACCTCACCCGCCGTCGTGCTCGCCCTGACCGCCTCGGCGACCTCCACGATCAGGATCGGCTCCGGGGCCGTGCAACTGGGCCACCGCACCGCCCTGTCCACCGTCGAGGAGTTCGGCCTCATCGACGCGCTCCATCCCGGGCGGCTCGACCTGGGCCTGGGCCGATCGGGCGGACGTCCTCCGGAACGCAAGGGCGGGCCCGCACCGACCACGATCCCGGTGGTCGACGGACGCACCCCGAACGGACTGCGGATCCCGGCCCGGTTCTCCTTCGAACACCTGCTGGGCTCACCGCGGATCGCGCTACAGCAGCAGCTGCTGCACCAGCCCGGTGCGCGGGCGCAGGACTACGGCGAGCAGATCGACGACATCCTCGCGCTCCTGCGCGGGACGTACCGTTCCGCCGACGGCATCGAGGCGCACGCAGTCCCCGGTGAGGACGCCGACGTGCAGGTGTGGATCCTGGGCAGCAGCGGCGGACAGAGCGCGGAGGCCGCGGGTCGCAACGGACTGCGCTTCGCCGCGAACTACCACGTCAGTCCGGCGACCGTACTGGAGGCGGCCGAGGGCTACCGCGCCGCGTTCCGGCCGTCCGAGGAGCTGGAGAAGCCGTACGTCAGCGTCTCGGCCGACGTCGTCGTCGCCGAGGACGACGCGGCCGCACGGGAACTGGCCACGGGGTACGGCCCCTGGGTCCGCAGCATCCGGACGGCGGAGGGCGCCATCGAGTACCCCACCCCGGAGCAGGCCCGCGCCCGCCCGTGGAGCGACGCGGACCGCACGCTCGTCGCCGACCGCGTCGACACCCAGTTCGTGGGCTCGCCCGGACGCGTCGCCGACGACCTCGAACGCCTCCAGGAGGCCACGGGCGCGGACGAGTTGCTGATCACCACCATCACCCATGGCCATGCCGACCGGGTGCGCTCCTACGAACTGCTTGCCGAGGAGTGGCGGCGCCGATGACGTGAGAGGGCGCGACGACGGGCGGGGGAAGGACGCCGAAAGGCAAGCCTTGTTGACCAGCCAATGAACGATGCCGGCTACCCCGTCCCCGCGGCCGTCACCCAGCTCCTCGTGCTCAATGTCGGCGGTGTGGCCGGTCTGATCGTCGGCGGACTCGTCGCCGACCGCCGGGGGATCAAGGGCACCACTCTCGGCTGGTTCGGCGCGGCCGTGCTCATGCCGGCGTGCCTGAGCGTCAAGATGGACAGCGACCTCCTGCTCAACGTCGTCATCTTCTTCACCGGGGTGTTCGTCTTCTCGGCCCAGGTCCTGGTCTACGCCTACGTGACGAACTTCTACCCGGCGGACATCCGGAGCACCGCGCTCGGTTCCGCGTCGGGCATCGGCCGCATCGGCTCGATCGTCGGCCCGTCGATCACCGGCGCCCTGGTCGCGTCCGGGATCGGCCATCCGTGGGGGTTCTACTTCTTCGCGGCCGTCGCGGTCCTCGGCTTCGTGGCGGTGCTGACCCTGCCACGTACCGCGCGCGGCCTCCGGGAGGAGCTGGGCACCGCCGCCTGACGCGTCAGGGACGAGACATCCGCCATCCAGCGGCGGGGGGGCCCCGCGCAGCCGCGGGGGCCCCCCGCGCCCCCAGCTGGGAACCGCCCCGCGGCGGTGGGGCAGAGACTGCCAGCGCGGCGGGCGAG